>CAIYXG010000001.1 GCA_903930035.1 uncultured Actinomycetes bacterium
CGTCGAACTCGGCCTTGGCCCGGAGCTGGAGCCCCTGCGCCGCTGCGGCAGCGTCGAGCACGTCGCGGAACGACGTGCCGCGGGCCTCGAGCAGGAGCTCGTGCTGTGCGATCTCGGCCAGCGTCACGCGGTCGTGGCCGCTGAGCGCGTGGCCCGTGGGGACCACCAGGACGCGGTCCTCGTCGAACAGCGGGGTCACCGACAGCTCGGGGTCGTCGACCGGCAGGTTCAGCACGGCCAGGTCGATGCGGCCCTCGAGCAGGTTCGGCACGAGCGACGAGGTCGGCGCGTCCAGCATGACGACGTTGACGTCGGGGAACTCGTCGGCCAGCCGGTCGAGCAGCGGTGGCGCGAGCCAGCGGGCGGTGGTGCCGATGGTCCCCAGGTGGACCGTGCCGGAGACGGTGTCGCGCAGCGACGCCACGTCGGAGTCGAGCGCCTCGAACTCCGCCTCGATGCGGCGGGCCCGGTCGAGGACGGCGCGGCCCTCGGCCGTCGGCTCGTTCGTCGCCCGGTCGATGAGCGTGACGCCGAGCTCCTTCTCGAGCCGGGCGACGTGCGCCGAGACGTTGGACTGCACGGTGTTGAGGGCCCTGGCGGCGGCGGAGAACGAGCGGTGCTCGGCCACGGCGACCAGGGTGCGGAGCTGCTTCCGATCCATCGGAAGAAACGATATCAACTATCTGCCCAATATGGTTCCCTGATTGCTTGCTACAGGCTATGGTTTCGTCAATCACATACGCCGAGGTTGTGGATGTCCCCCCGTCCCCCTCGAGCCACCGGCCCTGGGTTCGTCCCCCCGTCCCAGAGAGCCGAATGCTGAAGGACTGGTGTCCCCCCGCCAGTCCTTCAGCCGATTTTCGGCCCAGATCCCAGCGGTTGCAGGGTGCCCGGGCAGCCGGCGGCGCCCGGGACGGTGACGGCGGCGGGGCGGGGGAGTAGGTTGCGTCAATGTCCCCGACCCGTGGCGCTGCCTTCTTCGACCTGGACCGGACGCTGCTCGCCGGAGGCAGCGGCCCCATCATCGGGGAGGCGCTCCGGCGGGTCGGACTGCTCTCCGACCGCTCGAAGGGACTGGAGTCGGTCGCGTTCCGGATGTTCGACCTGGTCGGGGAGACCTACCCGTCCATGCTCATCACCCGCCAGGGCGCCCGGGCGGCGAGCGGGTGGTCCGTGGAGCTCGTGGAGAAGGCCGCCGAGCTGGCGGCCGACCCGCTGCGCCGTGCGGTCCTGCCCTATGCCCACCACCTCTTCGACGAGCACCGGGAGGCGGGCCGGCCGCTCGTGCTGGCCACCACCACGCCCCTGACCCTGGTGGCGCCGCTCGCCGCGGCGCTCGGCTTCGACGACGTGGTCGCCACCCGCTACGGCGAGCAGGACGGCCGGTTCGACGGGTCGATCGACGGCGAGTTCGTCTGGGGCAAGGGCAAGGCCCGTGCCGTGGCCGAGTGGGCGGGCGCCCACGACGTCGACCTGGACCAGAGCTACGCCTACTCCGACAGCTACTACGACGTGCCGCTCCTCTCGATGGTCGGCCACCCCCGTGCGGTCAACCCGGACCCGCGCATGCTGGCCATGGCCACGCTGCGCCGCTGGCCCGTGCTGCACCTCGACGTCCCCGACGGCATCCCCAAGCTGGTCGGCGTGGAGCCGCAGCAGGTCCTCTTCCAGCTGGCCCGTCCGCAGTTCATGCCGTGGGTGCGGATCCGCACCGCCGGCGTGGAGAAGCTGCCGCGCAACGGCGCCGCCGTCCTGGTCGGCAACCACCGCTCCTACTTCGACCCGCTGGCGATCGGCTACCTGCTGGCCAAGCGGGGCCGCCCCGTCCGGTTCCTGGGCAAGCGCGAGGTCTTCGACGCACCGGTCGTGGGTGACGTCGTCAAGGCGCTGGGCGGGATCCCGGTCGACCGCGGCACCGGGTCCGACGCGCCGCTGCAGCGCGCC
>CAIYXG010000002.1 GCA_903930035.1 uncultured Actinomycetes bacterium
GCGCCGCGGCGGCGGTCCCCACCGAACCAGCGACCGCCAGCTCGACCCACGCCCCTCGGGCCCAGCCGGAGCGACGGAGGAACAGGGCGAGCACCACGACGGGGACGGCCCCGAGCGCTGCGGCACCCAGCACCCGGGTGTCGGCGGACCAGTCGAGCCACTCCCCCAGCGACGCCCATGCGCCGACCAGCGCCACGATGCCGACCGCCCGCAGGGCGACCTGCGTCGGACGGACGCGGCGCTCCGCCGCCAGGAAGGCCGGCACGGCGACGACCAGATCGGCGAGGGCCCGCCACGCCGGGCCCGCCGCCGCAGCGGCGCCGAGCATCGTCAGCGCCGACAGGAGGCCGAAGAGCCGCACCGGAACGGTCCACACGGTCGCGGGGCGGAGGGCCGTCAGGAGGACGGCGACGACGGTCGCGCCCGTGACGAGCACCGCAGTGGCGGCCACGACGGCTTCGGCGGGTGCGGCGCTCGCCGGGATGAGGATCCACCCGCCACCGGCGACGAGCAGCGCCGTGGCGGATCGGAGCCAGGGTCGGGACGACGACGGGGACACCGGCTCGACGACCGCGGCAGCCACGGCGGTCGCGGCCAGCGCGGCGGCCAGCACCCAGCCGGAGCGGCCCGGGCCCGGCCCGCCGACCAGCCATGCGACCAGCGCCGCGGCCAAGGCCGCGAGGGCCGGTCCCGTCACGGTGAGGGTCCCCGCACCGTCGAGCAGCCGGGCCCGCAGGGCCCCCGCAGCGGAGAGGATCAGTCCGGCCGCCACCGCGGCGGTGACCGGGATCCAGGTCACCGACCAGCCGGCCCAGACGCAGAAGGACACCCACGATCCGAGCGCGGCCGCCGCCGCGGTCACCCGCAGCAGCGTCCGGACGGCGCCGTCGGTGCGGGTCACGAGCACGCCGGCGACCGCCGACACGGCGGCGAGGTCGAGCGCCAGGGCCCCCGGGCCGGCCGCTGCGGCACCCACCGTCACGAGCGCAGCACCGACGACCGCCCATGCCGCCGCGGCGGGGAACCGGTGGAGCCGCAGCCCGATCGTGACGGAGGCGGCGCCGACCACCGTCCAGGTGAGTGGCACCCAGCCAAGATCGATCGACGTGGCCAGGGCGACGCCTGCGACACCGTGGGCGACGACCAGCGCCGGGAGGTCCCAGCGGACCCGCCACCAGTTGCCGCGGGCACGGAGCGTGTCGTGGAGCAGTTCCGCCACGACCAGGAGACCGGCCATCCACGGCAACCACTGCCACGGCAGCACCGTCCAGCCGAGGGCGACGGCCGCCACGATGACGAGGACCCAGGCGAGGAACGACACGGCGGCCACCCCGACCGCCACGGCCGCGAGGCCCACCACCGCCGCCGAGGACAACGCCACCGCGCCGAGGACGCCGTCGGGTGCGGCCGATGCCGTCGCGAGTGCGGCCGCGAGGCCCGCCGACCCGGCGACCACGGGCGCGAGCAACCGTGCCGAGGCCCAGCGACGGCCCCGGTCGGCGTCCACGACGCCCCGGGCGTCGAGGTAGAGACCGCCGAGCAGCACCACCGAACCCCACGCCAGGAGCACGAGCGGCCGGAGGTCCGACGGCACGCCGGCCGCGACCCCGGCGCACCAGATCGACAGGGCCGAGGCGAGCACACCGATCCAGCGCAGCTCGTCGCGTCGGATCTCCGGACCGACGGCGAGGACCCCGGCCACGACCATGGCCGCGGCGACGGCTCCCGGCCCGGGCCACACCGCGGCCATCAGAACCGCCCCCGGGACCATGCACAGGACGGCCTCGTGGCCGACCAGGAGGGCCGTGCGCCGCCGCTTCCCGGCGAGGAACCGTGCGCCGACGGCCAGGGCGAGGAACGCGGCCACACCGGTCACGAGCACCCACGGGTCGTCGGCGGCGGCGACACGTGAGGCATCGACCACCGCCACCACGGCGGCGGGCACCGAGGCGACCGCGAGGACGGCGGCCGAGAGGCGCAACCGGCCCGGCACGGTGTCCGGGCCGCTCCCGGGCCGACGGAGGAGCGCCGCCGAGGCCCGCTCGAACACGTCGGCCACCGACGATCCTCGCAGGGCTTCGACGACGGCGCCGACAGTGAACGTCCCCGCCAGGAGCACGGTCACGACCGCACCCGGCACGGGGGTGCGGTTGACGTCCGAGGACGACAACAGGACGAGGAGCCAGCCCGTGGAAGCCGCCCCCCAGCCGAGCAGGCCGACATGACCCAACCGATGCGACCGACGGAGCTCGGCCAGGACCGCGGCCGCCAGCCCGGCGCCAGCGAGGACCAGCCCCACCGACTCGGGCGTGGCGTCGAGCCGCACGGCGACGAGGGCGACGAGGACGGCGAGCCCTGCGGCGGTCGACCAGATCCGCACGACCGGCCAACGCGGGGCCGCGGCGAACGCCACGGTGACCAGGGCGGCGGCAGCGACGGAGGCAATCGCAACGACGCCCCGGGCGGTCGTGACGCCGACGACCCAAGCGAGGTCCGACCCCGCGACGACCGGGACCCACGGTGCCCACATGGCGAGCCAGGACCCGGGGGCCCGGCGGAGGGCGGGCACCCGGAGGAGCAGCGCGACACCGGCGACGGTCGCCGCCATGACGAGCGCCGCGGTCGCGCCGCCGAGGGCCACGGCGAGGCCGGACCCCGCCGCGACCGGGAGCACCCACACCATCAGGACGAACGCCGCCAGCGGGAGC
>CAIYXG010000003.1 GCA_903930035.1 uncultured Actinomycetes bacterium
AGCGCCACGAGCGCGTCCCACGCCGGGCCGGTGCCGCCCGTGACGTAGCCCTCGAGCGTCGGGCACTCGCCCCAGCCGACGGTGCCGTCCGGGCGCGTCCAGCCGACGAGCACGACGTCGCGGTCCGTGGTCGACCCGCCGGCCCACACGTGCGGGTGCCGCAGCGGCACCGACACCCGGACGAGCTCGAGCGCCGCGGGGGTGCCCAGGTCCGGGCCGGTCCGGTCCGGGCCGTCGCTCACGAGGTGCGGGCGGCCTCGGGCCAGGCCTTGCACCACCGCAGGTAGGTGACCACGTCGTGGGCCTGCGGCGGGGCGGTGCCGTCGCCGCCGTAGGCCGTGACCATGCGGAACTGCAGGTAGTCGGCGTGCGGCACGGGCAGGAACGGGGCCCGGCGCCACCACCCGGCGGGGGCCAGGTAGAGGGCCTGGCGCAGCGCGGTCCCCCACAGCGACGGGTGCGGGAGGACGGCGCGGGCGAGCGTGCCGACGTGGTGCGGGTGGCGCGGCGCGGTCACGGCCCGAACCTAACCCGGCCGCCCGCCGGCCAGCGCACGCCGGGCCACGGCGGCGGCGCCGACGAGCGGCCCGTCGGCGCCGAGCCCGCCCGGCACGATCCGGGCACCGCGGGCGAACTCGATCTGCGTGCAGCGGTCCAGCTCGGTCTGCGCGGCGTCGAAGAACACCTCGCCGAACCCCAGCGCCACCGAGCCGGCCACCACGGCGAGGCGCAGGTCGAGGAGCGCCACGACCGAGGCGACGGCGCGGCCGACGAGGCGGCCGGTCCGGACCCGGACCTCGTGCGGGGCCTCCGCCGCGGGCCGGCCCGTGATCCGGGCGATGGCCGTCCCCGAGCACTCGGCCTCGAGGCACCCGCGGGTCCCGCACGGGCACAGGTGGCCGAGCGGGTCGACGACCATGTGGCCGACGTGGCCGGCGTTGGACGACGCCCCGTCGAGCAGGCGGCCGTCGAGCACGACCCCGCCGCCGACGCCGGTCGACACCACCATCGCCAGATAGTCGTCGCACCCCCGGGCCGCGCCGGCCCACCCCTCGCCCCGGGCGAGCGCCTTGGCGTCGTTGTCCACCCAGGTCGGCAGGCCGGTGCAGGCGGCCAGCCGGTCGCGGAGCGGGAACCCGCGCCAGGCCGGGATGTTGAGCGGCGAGACCGTGGCCCCGCCGGGGGTCATCGGCCCGCCGCAGCCCACACCGAGCGCCACCGGGGACGCACCCGTCGAGGACCGCACCTCGTGGAGCAGGTCGGCGACCACGTCGAAGAGCGCCTCGGGGTCGTCGCCCCGGCCGGCGGCGACGGTCGGGCGGCGGGCGGCGCCGTGCACCGAGCCGTCGGGGCCCACCACGGCGGCGGCGAGCTTGGTACCGCCGACGTCGAGCGCCAGCAGGTCGTGGGTCGGGGCGGTCAGCCCTCGTCCTCGTCGCGGCGCATGCGCTCACGGGCACGCTCGCCGGCGTCGTGCAGGTACGAGCGGAAGCCGCTGCCCTTGAAGGCCTCGGTGGCGTCGCTCATGCCGGCCTTGCCCACCTTCCGCACGTTGCGCTCGATGAACACTGCCGTGCCGACCATGCCGAGGAAGCCCAGGATCGCCAGCACGTAGCTGACGGTCAGCAGGAGCACGGAGGCCACGAGGGCAGCCACGAACGCCACGACCCACCACTTCAGCTGACGGAGGGAGTCCGTGTAGACGGTCGTCGAGCTGACCTGGCGGGCCAGGTCGGGATCGCTCGCGCGCAGGTTGGCCTCGATCTCGCTCAGAATGCGCTGCTCGTCCTCAGACAGCGGCATGGGACCTACCCCCTGACTGCCCCGGCTCGGGTTCCTGCCTCATGGTGGCACAGGCTACCCGTCGTTGCCACGGGTCTGCCCGTCAGTCGGGAACTGCCCCTCCGGACGGGCCGGCCCCCATGGGCTGTCCCCCGGCCGGTCGGGCCGGCCGGCCAGCGCGGCGGGGCCGACCGAGGTGCGGCCGAACCGCTCCCGGATGGCGTCGACCACGTCGTACGCCGCGTCCCAGTCGGCCGTCCCGTCCTCGTCGGCAGCAGGACTGCCGCCGAACAGGTCGAGCGAG
>CAIYXG010000004.1 GCA_903930035.1 uncultured Actinomycetes bacterium
ACGTGGATGAGTCCGTCCATGCCGCCCAGGTCCACGAACGCACCGAAGTTGACGACGCTCGAGACGACGCCCTTGCGGCGCTCGCCCGGCTTGAGGTTGTTGAGGAAGTCCTCGCGCTGCTCCTTCTGCGTCTCCTCGAGCCACGCACGGCGGGACAGCACGACGTTGTTGCGGTTGCGGTCGAGCTCGATGATCTTGGCGTCGAGGACCCGGCCCACGTAGGGCTGCAGGTCACGGACACGACGGAGCTCCACCAGCGAGGCGGGCAGGAAGCCGCGGAGGCCGATGTCGATGATGAGGCCGCCCTTGACCACCTCGATGACCGGGCCCTTGACGACGCCCTCGGACTCCTTGATCTCCTCGATCTTGCCCCAGGCCCGCTCGTACTGGGCCCGCTTCTTGGACAGGATCAGGCGGCCGTCCTTGTCCTCCTTCTGCAGGACGAGGGCCTCGACCTCCTCGCCCAGGGAGACGATCTCGTTGGGGTCGACCTCGTTGCGGATCGACAGCTCACGGTTGGGGATGACGCCCTCGGACTTGAAGCCGATGTCGAGGAGCACCTCGTCCCGGTCGACCTTCACCACCGTGCCGGTCACCAGCGCGCCGTCCTCGACGGCGACCATCGAGGCCTCGTAGGCCTCGTCGAGGCTCATGCCACCAAGGTCGTCCTCGATGATCTGGCGGGGGGTGTACTCGTCCTCGGCGGCGGCAGGGGCCTGCTCGTCCTGGACGGGGGTCGTGGTATCGGACACGGATGGACTTCTTACGCTCGGGAACAGGGACATGCCCCGTGAGTACGGGACCGGGCAAGGGTAGTCGGTACCCCCTCCCGCCCGAAACTGGCCCGCCAGGGGCGGGGACGCGTCCTGGCCGTCAGCGGGGCCGGTGGGCCACGAGCAGGAACTCGTGGGAGTCGAGCGTGGGCTCCGTGCGGGCGTACCCGCCGGGCGTGACCGACCAGACGTGCTCGACCTCGAGGCCCGACCGCTCGGCCAGCAGCCGCAGCTCGCGGGGCGTGTAGCAGGTGGTCCAGAGGTCGCCCGGCATGACGGCACCGTCGGGGTCGCGCAGCTCGGTGGTCTCGTGGTTGACGGCGCCGGCCGGGTCGAACTGGTCGTGGTCCTCGAGCCACCGGACCTGGAAGTAGGACGAGAACGCCGAGACCGAGCAGCGGCCGCCGGGCCGCAGCGCGGCGGCGACGCCGCGCAGGACCGACCCGTCGGCCACCAGGTTCTGCGGGTCGCCCGCGTCCGGGGGGCCGCCGAGGCCGAAGGCGCCCTGGCACAACGACACGGCGGCGTCGAAGTCCTGGCCGTCGAAGCGGTCGTCGCCGACCATCGACCGGGCGTCAGCCCGGTGGACCTCGACCAGCCCGGCGACGCCCTCCCGGTCGGCCAGCTCGAGCGCGACCTCCACGAAGCGGGACGAGACGTCCACCCCCACCACGTGCACGCCGCGGCGGGCCAGCGCGACGGCGTGGCGCCCGGGCCCGCAGCCCACGTCGAGCACCCGCATGCCGGGCTCGAGCCCGAGCACCTCGACCAGGAAGTCGACCTCCTGCTCGGTGCCCATGGTGAACGAGTACCGCAGGTAGGCCGGCCCCATGTGGTCGGCCAGGTCCTCGAACCAGTGCCGGTCGCCGTCCGGCGCGTCGGCCACCGTCAGCCCTTGGCGGCGGCCCAGGACGGGCCGTGCGCCAGGTTGATCTCGAGCGGCACGCGCAGGTCGAAGGCGCCCGACATGGCCTCGCGGACGACCTCGGTCGCGGCCGCGAGCTCGCCCTCGGCCACCTCCACGATCACCTCGTCGTGGACCTGCAGGACCACCCGGCTCTGCAGCCCGCGGTCGTCGACGAGCGCGTCCAGGTGCACCAGCGCGACCTTGAAGATGTCGGCGGCCAGCCCCTGGATGGGGGCGTTCATGGCCTGGCGCTCCCCCATCATCCGGATGTTGCGCTGGCCGCTCGACAGCTCGGGGATCCGGCGGCGGCGGCCGAAGACGGTCTCGGTGTAGCCACGTTCGCGGGCCTCCTCGACGGTGCGCTCCATGAACTCCTTCACCGACGGGAAGGCCGTGAAGTAGGCGTCGAGGATGGCCTGCGCCTCACCCGTCGGGATGCCCAGCCGCTGTCCCAGCCCGTAGGCCTCCATGCCGTACGCCAGGCCGTAGGAGACCATCTTGGACTTGGAGCGCTGGTCGACCGAGACGTCGGCGGGGTCCACCCCGAAGATCCGGGCCGCGGTCGAGCTGTGGATGTCCTCGCCCGCCGTGAAGGCCCCGACCAGCCCGGGGTCCTCCGAGAGGTGGGCGATGCAGCGCAGCTCGATCTGGTTGTAGTCGGCCACCAGGAACTCGAACCCGGGGGCCGGCACGAACGCCTCGCGGAACTTCCGGCCCTCCTCGGAGCGCACCGGGATGTTGTGCAGGTTGGGGGCGTCGGACGAGAGCCGGCCGGTCCGGGCGACGGTCTGGTTGAACGTGGCGTGGATCCGTCCGTCGGCGGCGACCTCGGCGAGGAGCCCCTCGCCGTAGGTGGACCGCAGCTTCTCGACCTCGCGGAACCGCAGCAGGTGCTCGACGATCGGGTGCTCGCCGCGGAGCTTCTCCAGCGTGGCCTGGTCGGTCGAGTAGCCGGTCTTGGTCTTCTTGCCCGGGGTCAGGCCCAGCTTGTCGAACAGGATCGGGCCCAGCTGCTTGGGCGAGTTCACGTTGAACTCCTCGCCGGCCGCCTCGACGACCGCCGCCCGCTCGGTCTCGCAGACGGCGGTGAGCTCGCTGCGCAGGCGCTCCAGCACGCCGGTGTCCACGCCGATGCCGACGTGCTCCATGCGGGCGAGCACCCGTACGAGCGGGACCTCCACCCGCCGGTTCAGGTCGGCCAGGCCCTGGGCCTCCAGCGACGCCGTCAGCGTCGGGGCCAGCAGCGCGGCGGCCAGGGCGGCGCGGCCGGCGTCGGTGCCGGTCGGGGTGCCGCCGTCGTCGAGCCCCAGGTCGAGCTGGCCGGTGGCCTCGGCCTCGGACTTGGCCAGCTCGGCGCCCAGGTGCTTCTGGAGGAGCGAGTCGAGCGAGTAGTCGGTGTCGGCAGGGTCCAGCAGGTACGCCGCCAGCTTGGTGTCGACCGTCAGCCGGGTGAGGTCGAGCCCGGCGCCGAGCAGCGAGCGCAGCAGCGGCTTGACGTCGTGGCCGACCACCTCGGCCCGGCCGCACAGCACCGCCGTGAGCTCGTCGGCGACCGGGCCCAGCTGCGCTGCAGGCACCCAGACCGCCTCGGCGGTCGACGGGTCGGCCACCACGGCCAGGCCGAGCAGCGCCGACCGGCCCGGGGTGCCGTCCCACTCCCCCGCCACCGCCACGGTGGGCCGGCCGGCTGCCGCGACCAGCGCGGCCCGGAGCGCGGCGTCGGTCCCGGGTGCCGTGAGCTCGGCCTCCACCACGACCGCCGGGGCCGCCTCGACCGTCCCGAACAGGTCGGGGAAGGCCTCGCCCAGCCGCGGCACGAGCGACGGGAACTCGAGCGACCGGAACAGCTCGAGCACGGCGCCGGTGTCGACGTCGGCCTGCTGGAGGTCCGCCAGCCCGACCTCCAGGGGGACGTCGCGGACGAGGGCCATGAGCTCGGCGTTCGTGCGGGCCTGGAACTCGTGCTCGGTCAGGTTCTGGCGCAGCTTGGGCGTCTGCTCGTCGAGGTGCTCGAAGATCCCGTCGAGGTCGCCGTAGGTGGTGACCAGCTTGGCCGCCGTCTTCTCGCCCACGCCCGGGACGCCGGGCAGGTTGTCCGACGGGTCGCCCCGGAGCGCCGCGTACCAGACGTACTGGTCGGGCGCGACGCCGGTGCGCTCCCGGATGCCGGCCTCGTCGTAGAGCGCGTAGTCCGACACGCCCCGCTTGTTGTAGAGCACGCGCACGTGCGGGTCCTGGACCAGCTGGTAGCTGTCGCGGTCGCCCGTCACGATGATGACGTCGGTCGAGGCCGCGGCCGCCTGCGTGGCGAGCGTGGCGATGACGTCGTCGGCCTCGAACCCGACGCGGGTGACGACCGGCAGGCCGAGCGCGTCGACGACCTCGCGGACGATCCCCATCTGCTGGACCAGGACGTCGGGGGTCTTCTCGCGGTTGGCCTTGTAGGACTCGAGCCGCTGGTGCCGGAAGGTGGGCTCCTTCAGGTCGAACATGACGACGACCTGGTCGGGCCGGTGGTCACGGACCAGGTTGAGGAGCATCGACGTGAACCCGAAGACCGCGTTGGTCACCTGCCCCGAGGACGTCGCCATGTCGGGCGGGAGCGCGAAGAACGCCCGGTAGGTCAGGGAGTTCCCGTCGATCAGCATCACCGTGGGCACGGCGAGGACAGTAGTGCCGGGCGCGGGACCCCCGGACCGGCGGCGCTCCGGCGACGGGGTCAGTCGGTGGTCGGTGCCGAGGTGGGCAGGAGCGTCCCGGCGATGACCTCTTCGGCCACCGACTTCATGGTGCGCCGCTCGCGCATCGCCGTCTTCTGGACGAACTCGAACGCCGCGTGCTCCGGCAGGCCGTGACGGTCCATGAGGACGCCCTTGGCGCGGTCGACGACCTTGCGGGAGGCCAGCTGCTCCTCGGCCCCCTCGGCCGCCTCGACCAGCTGCTGCTCGGAACGGAACCGGGCCAGCGCCACCTCGATCGCCGGGGCCAGGTCGTGGCGCTCGAACGGCTTCACGACGTAGCCGTGCACGCCGGCGTCGCTGGCCTCCTCGATCAGCTCGCGCTGGGAGAACGCAGAGACCAGCACGACGGCGGCCAGGCGTTCACCGGCGATGGCCCGGGCGGCGGAGATGCCGTCCATGCCGGGCATCTTGATGTCGAGCAGGGCCACGTCCGGGCGGTGCTCCCGCACCAGCTCCACGGCCTCGTCGCCCCGGCCGCACTCGGCCACGACGTCGTAGCCCTCTTCCTGCAGCAGCTCTCGCAGGTCCATCCGGATGATGGCCTCGTCCTCTGCCACGACCACTCTGGTAGGCACCGTTGCCGACCTGCTTCCTCTGTCCCGGCCGCCCCGGTGCGGCTCCGCACACTCTACGGCGCGCCGCAGGCGGGCGGCGCGGACTGCGCAGCAGACCCGCGGCTCAGGACTGGCGGGCCAGCATGCGGTCGAGCAGGTCGTCCTGCTCGGCCTCGAGGCGGGCCAGCTCGGCCACCATGTCGGCCCGGTGGCGGGCCATCGCCGTCGTGGTCCGCTCGGCGTGGCGGTGCTCCTCGTCGGCCAGCGGGGTCTCCGACACCATGGCGCGGATCCGCGAGTCGTCGGCCAGGTCGGCGAAGTGGGCCAGCTGCTCGTCGGCGACGGCGATCTCCTCCCGGAGCGCGCTGATGCGCCGGGCGACCTGGCGCAGACGTCGTTCGATGAGGAACCCCACGGGCGACAGCATAGGGAGCAGCACGGGCCAATCCCCCACCGCGCCGACCGCCCGGGCACCCCGAGGACGACGGCCGACACGTCGGCGGGCAGGTCGGGCGGCACCGGCCCGGCAAGATGTGGCGGTGACCGGACCGACCCACGACCCGCTCCTCGACCGCTGGGGCGTGGCGCCCGGCTGGTGGGCGACCGACGGCACGTGGCGGGCCGCCGACCCGGCGGCGGCCGGGGCCGTGCTGTCGGCCATGG
>CAIYXG010000005.1 GCA_903930035.1 uncultured Actinomycetes bacterium
CCCTGGCCGCGCCGGTCTCGCTGCCCCGGCTGGTCGAGGTGCTGGTCCAGGCCGGCCGCCGCCCGGTGAGCGAGGAGGCCGCCCGGTGAGGGTGCTGTTCGTCGTGCAGCGCTACGGGGTCGGCGTCGTCGGCGGTGCCGAGAAGTACGTGGCCGACCTGGCGACGGGACTGGCGGCCGAGGGCCACGACGTGTCGGTGCTCACCAGCTGCGCGACCAGCTACCAGGACTGGGGCGACGTGTGCGCCCCCGGGACGGAGGTCGTCGAGGGGGTCACGGTCCACCGGCTGGCGGTCACGGCGGCCCGTGACAACGACCGCTTCCTGCCGCTGCACGCCCGGGCCGTGGACGTGCGGGCGACGCCGCTCTGGCCGGTGGCCCAGGCGCGGTGGAGCCGCCTGATGGGGCCCGACCTGGACGGTGCGGAGGAGGCCCTGGCCCGGCTCGTGCCGGCGGCTGACGTCACGGTCTTCGTGGGCTACCACTACGCGCACACCATGCGCCACGTCCGGACGGCGGCGGCGTTCGGGCCCGTGGTCGTGGTGCCGACGGCCCACCCCGAGGGCGCCCTGCACGTCGGCGTCGTCCGGCAGATGTTCGAGCACGCCGACCGGGTCGTGTGCCTCGCTCCCGAGGAGGGCGAGCTCGTGTCCGGGCTGTTCGACGTGGGCGACCTGGTCCGGGTGGCGCCGTGCCCGGTGGCGCCCCGGCCGCAGCCCACCCCTGCCGCGGTCGCGTCGGTCGCCCGGCAGTTCGGTGTGGAGCCGGGCCGCTACGTGGTCGTGGTGGGGCGGGTGGACCCCGCCAAGGGGAGCGACGACGCCGTGCGCTTCATGCGCCACTACCAGCGCTACGTCGACCCGGACCTCCGTCTCGTGGTGGTGGGGCCGGGTGCCGACGACGAGGCGGCCGACGGCGCCGGCGACGGCGTGGTGTTCACCGGGTTCGTGTCCGACGACGAGCGCGACGCCCTCGTGGCGGGCGCGGCGGTCCTGCTGCAGCCCTCCTACATGGAGAGCTTCTCGCTCGCCCTGGTGGAGGGCTGGCTCTTCGGCCGTCCCGCCCTCGTGCAGGGTGCCTGCCCGGTCCTGGCCGGCCACGTCCGGCGCTCGGGCGGCGGCCTGTCCTACACCGACTACCCGACCTTCGAGGCGGCGCTGACCACGCTGCTGGCCCGGCCGGAGCTGGCCGACCGCCTGGCCGGCCTCGGGCGGGAGTACGCCCTCCGGGAGTTCTCGTGGCCGGCAGCCTCCCAGGCGTTCCTGCGGGCCGTCGGCGAGCTGGCGCCGGCCGGTGCCGGCGGTGCGCGAGGATCGGACCATGGCTGACCCGTCGGCGCAGGTGAAGCGAGCGGTGAAGTGGTTCGCCGCGTCCATGGGCAGCACCAAGGTGCAGGTCGACGAGATCGCCGAGGAGCACCTGGAGCAGCGGGCCCTGCTCGAGCGCCTGGCCCGCGACGTCGCCACCCTCAACGCGCGGCTGGACCACGTGCTCGACCAGGGCGGTCCGGCCGGTCCGGGGCCGCAGGTCGACGCCCTGCAGCGTGACGTGCGGCGGCTGGAGCGCTCGGTGCGGCAGCTCAGGTCCCGCGCCGACGGCCGCTGACCCTGTGGTCGGGGGCGTCCCGCCCCGCCCCGGTAGTGTGCGGCCCGTGCCCGCCACCGACGAGCCCGGCCGCAAGCTGGTCATCCAGGTCCCGTGCTTCAACGAGGAGGCCACCCTCCCGGCGACACTGGCCGACCTGCCCCGTGAGGTCCCGGGGTTCGACCGTGTCGAGTGGCTGGTGGTGGACGACGGCAGCACCGACCGCACCGTGGAGGTGGCCCGCGCCCACGGGGTCGACCACGTGGTGTCCTTCCCGCACAACCGTGGGCTCGCGGCGGCCTTCCTGGCGGGCCTCGACGCGGCCCTCCGCGCCGGCGCCGACGTGGTGGTGAACACCGACGCCGACAACCAGTACGACGGGTCCTGCATCCCCGACCTGGTCGCCCCGGTGGTGGCGGGCGAGGCCGACATGGTGGTGGGGGAGCGGCCCATCGAGTCCGTGGACGAGTTCTCGCCCCTCAAGAAGCGGCTCCAGCGCGTGGGCAGCGGCGTGGTCCGGGCGTTCAGCGGGACCGACGTCCGGGACGCCGCGTCGGGGTTCCGGGCGTTCAACCGGGAGACCGCCATGCGGCTGCAGGTGTTCGGCAAGTACTCCTACACGATGGAGACCATCGTCCAGGCAGGCTGGCAGGGCATGCGCGTGGTGGGGGTCCCGATCCGCGTGAACCCGGCGACGCGCGAGTCGCGCCTGGTCAAGAGCATCCCGCAGTACGTCTGGCGCTCGGGCTCGACCATCGTGCGCAGCTTCGCGCTGTACAAGCCGTTCCGGTTCTTCGTGCTGCTGTCGGTCCCGCCGTTCCTCGCCGGGGTGGTGCTCGTGGTGCGCTGGGTGGTGCTCACGTCCTTCACCGACGACCCGGCGACCAGGGTCCCGAGCCTCGTCGCTGCGGCGGTGCTCGTCCTGCTGGCCATCCTCCTTTGCGTGGTCGGGATGCTGGCCGACCTGCTCGCGGCCAACCGCAGACTGATCTCCGAGGTGCACGTGGAGCTGCGCCGCAGCAGGCTGGGCGGCGGGCGCCGCACGTGAACCGCACCGCCCCGCCGACGGCCCGGCCCCGGTGGGTCACCGTGCTGCGGTGGGCCGTCGTCGTCGCCGCAGTGGCGTTCGCCGCGGGCTCGCTGGTCGGTGCCTGGTCCGAGGTGCGCGACGAGATCGGGATGCTGACCGTCCGCTCGCTGGTCCCGGCGTTCGGCCTGTTCCTGGTGGCGAACGTCGTGCTCGGGGTGGGTTGGTACCTCGTGCTCGGCGCGACCGGACGGCCGTCGACCTTCGGCCCGGTCGCGGCCGCCGAGGTCTTTGGTGTCGGCCAGGTCGGCAAGTACGCCCCGGGTGCAGTCTGGCCGGTGGTCGTCCAGTCGCAGATCGGGGAGCGCCACGGGCTCCGCTGGCGGGTGATCCTGGCCGCCTACGGCCTGCACGTGGCACTGGTGGTCGCCGTGGGGTCCTGGGTGGGGCTCGGCTCGCTCCGTGGCACGATGCCGGAGTGGCTCCGGCCCCTCGTCGTTGCCGGCGCTGCGCTGGGTGTGGCGGTGATGGTGGCCGTGGCCCATCCCGGGGCCGCCCATCGGGGCCTCGACCGGGTGCTCCGGCGGCTGTCGGGCGAAGGGCTGCCTGCCCGGCCCGGTGCTGCGCCGGTTGCTGCGGCGGCCACTGTGTCGTTCGTCTTCTGGGTGCTGCTCGGGGCGCACGCCATGATGATCGTGTCGCCCCTGGGCGTGGGGTGGAGCAGTGCCGCCTACGTGACGGGATGCTTCACCCTGGCCTGGGTGGCGGGTGTGGTCATGGTGCCGGTGCCGGCGGGCGTCGGCGTCCGGGAGGCCGTCCTGGTCCTCACCCTCGGACAGTCGCTCGGCCGACCCGCTGCGGTGACGCTGGCGCTCGTGTCCCGGCTCGTCCAGGTCGTCGCCGACCTTGGTGCTGCGGGCACCCTGGCGGCGTTCGGCGTCATCGGCCACGCTCGGCGGAGGCCGGACGGGCCGGACGTGGTCGGTGGCACGTCACCGGAGGGCGACGTCAGGGCAGGGTGAAGCAGAACAAGTTGTTGAGTCCGAGCTGGAACGGGCGGTGCACCAGCGTGGAGAACCCCCCGGCCTCGAACAGCGGGACCGTCCGCCGGCGGGCGTCGAAGCCCCAGTGCTGGTCGACCGAGTCGTCGGCGGCCAGTCGCAGCGCACGGAGCACCCGCAGGACATGGTCCACCTCTTTGGACGGGACCGTGAGGACGACCCTGCCCCCGGGCCGCAGGAGGTTGCGGCAGTCCACGACGAGCTGTTCCTGCTCGACCGGCTGAAGGTGCTCCAGAACTGCGAGCAGCGTGACGACGTCGAACGTGCCGACGTCCTCGGGCAGGTCGTCCGGGAACCAGCCGGTGAGCAGCCGGTACCGCCCGGCGTCCCGGCCCTCCATCAGGTCCGGGTCGATCCCGATGCCCTCGCCCAGCCGGTCGCCGAGGTACTGGAACAGGTAGCCGTCGCGGCACCCCACGTCGAGGACCCGGGCGCCGTCGGGCACCTGGCTGCACGCGATGGCCATGCGCCGGTTGCGCAGGTACGTGTTGAGCGGGGTCATGGCGCCGACCAAACTTTCATGGCTGCGGCGCCCGCCGCAACAAGCGGTGGAGGGGAGCAGCTGGCTACCCAGGCGACCGTGCGTCCCCCGGCAGCGCGGTAGCCCTGGGGTCGGCGGCGGCGAGCAGTGCGGCCAGCGGGGAGGCCG
>CAIYXG010000006.1 GCA_903930035.1 uncultured Actinomycetes bacterium
CCCACGTCGACCGGCACCGTCGTCCCGTCCGCCATGGTGGCGACCGCCGTCGTGCAGCCGCCGGGCGTGCTGCTGGTGGTGAGGCCTGCGGCCCCGGGGACCGTCCCGGCGGGGACCGTGCGGACGTCGCGCCCGTCGGTCGGCAGCCTCGGGGCGACGAACAGCTCGCCCGTCGCCGGTCGGAGGAGCAGCAGCTCGTCGTCGCCGTCGCAGTCCAGGTCGACCACGACCGACTGGTCCCCGTCCGCTCCCGCCCGGAGCGGTCCTGACGGGGAGCGCAGCAGAGAGGTGGTCGGTGCCGTCCGCGGCGCCTGCAGCCCGGGCGACGGGCGACCGCCGGAGCGCGACGTCCAGGCACCGGCGACCGTGGCCGTCAGGAGCAGGAGGAGCACTGCGACGAGTGCAGGGCGCAGGCGGGTCGCCGGTCGCGCCCCGGCGTCGGCGAGCCCGGCCTCGATGGTCTCGGCGACGTCGAGCAGGTCGGCGGTCCCGTCGCCCAGCGCAGCCCGCATGGTGCCGGCGCCCTGGCGGCGCGCCCGGTCCTCCGAGTCCTCGAGCCGGTCGGCCGTGTCGAGCAGCAGGGCCACGGCCGCCGCCCGGTCCACGGCGACCAGCTCTGGCGCCGCGACGAGCGGCTGGGCCCGGCCGAGCGAGCACAGCGTGGCCCTGCCCCGTCCACCGACCACGACGTGGTCGGGCTGCAGCGCCCCGTGGCCCCACCCGGCGCGGTGGACGGCGACCACGCCCCGGCAGGCCGCAGCGCTCGCGCGCAGGACGGTGCGCAGTGGCAGGCGGTCGACGTCGGCGAGCGTCGCCGACCCGGCGCGCCGTGTCCTCAGCTCGACCTCGCCGTGCGCCGTCGTACAGCCGACCAGCTCGACCACCGGGCCGCCGGCGAGTGCGCGCAGGACCTCTGCCTCCCGTTCCAGCCCCTCGCCGTCGACCTCCGGGCGACGCTTGGCCACCTCGGGCCCGCCGTCGTCGTCCACCGGGCGGGGGCCCGTCGCCGCTGCCGGCGGAGGGAGGGGGTGCAGGCGTCGTCGTGCGGTGGTCATGGCCGCAGCCGTCCGCGGACGTGGCACGAGGCCGTGGCCGTTCCCCGGCCGCCCGGCACGAGCCGGAGCACCAGGTGCCGGACGTCCACGCTGGTCGTCACGTCGACCGTGCCGCGGCCCGCGTCCGGGACGATCCGCGTCGGGCCGGCCGGGGGGCCGATCCGACGCGCGGCTCCGAGGCGGGCGGCCGCGACGCGTCGTGCGGCCTCCGGGTCGAGCCGGACCGACCCGTCGCGCTGGACGGCGCGGGCGTCCACCATCCCCGCGGCGTCGTCCGCCGCAGCGGCGCACACGGCGAGCAGCCGTCGTTGTGCGGCGTGGACGACGGCGCCGTCGACGGCGACGGTCCCGAGCCCGAGCGCGACCAGCATGCAGACCGGCCCGCGGGACGACGCCTTCTGGAACGCCGGTGGTGACCCCTTCACCCCGGACGGATGGACCGGGCTCTGCTGGGCCCACCTGAAGGTGGAGATGGACGCCACCG
>CAIYXG010000007.1 GCA_903930035.1 uncultured Actinomycetes bacterium
GACCTGCAGGCGGTGGCCGCCGCGTCCGGACGGCCCGCGGTCCCCGCGGTGGGCGGCACGGCGCAGTGGGCCGTGGCGGCGCTGCCGGCCGCGTCGGCGGCCGCCGCCGAAGGACGGTTCGGGGCCGGCGCGCGGTCGCTCCGGGAGGGCTACGGCGCCGTCACGCTCGTCGCGGTGCCCGACGGTGCGGTGCTCGCGGACCTCGACTCGCCACGTGACGTGGACCGTTGGCTCGGCGGCGCGGGGGCCGGGGGTAGTGTCCTGCGCATGGAACATCCCGAGATCGACGTGGACGTGCTGGCCGGCCTCCTGGACGGTGGTCCGGTGCCGCTGCTCGACGTGCGGATGCCCGACGAGTACGAGGAGGCCCACGTGCCGGGCGCCGTGCTGGTGCCGCTGCCCGAGCTGCCGGACCGCCTGGCCGACGTGCCCCAGGGCGAGGTCGTCTACGTGATCTGCCGCAGCGGCGCCCGCAGCGCCAAGGCCGTGGAGATCCTGGTCGCCTCGGGCCTCGACGCCGCCAACGTGGCCGGCGGGACCATGGCCTGGGTGGACACCGGCCGCGACGTCGCCACCGGCTCCGGGCCGGGCTGACGCGTTGGCCTACGAACTGGTCGCCGACGACGCCGGACTCCTCGCGCTGGTCGAGCGGCTGTCGGGCCGCGACCGCTACGCGGTCGACACCGAGTTCCACCGTGAGCGGACGTACTTCCCCCAGGTCGCGGTGCTGCAGTTCGCCGACGTCGACGGTGTCGTCCTCGTGGACGCCCTCACCGTGGACCTCCGCCCGCTGGCCCGGCTGCTCGACGGGCCGGGCACGGCGGTCATGCACGCCGCCCGCCAGGACCTCGAGGTCATGGAGCGCGTGTGCGGCACGGTGCCGTCGCGGCTGGTGGACACCCAGCTGCTGGCCGGGTTCCTGGGCTACACGACGCCCTCGCTCTCCAACCTCCTCGAGCGGGAGCTGGGCGTCGAGCTGCCCAAGGCCGACCGGCTGACCGACTGGATGAAGCGCCCGCTCGGCGAGGCCCAGCTGACCTACGCCGCCTCCGACGTGACCTACCTGCTGGAGCTCCACGACCGGCTCTCGGCCCGTGCCGAGCAACGAGGACGCGCCGACTGGGTCGCCGACGCCTGCGAGGAGATGCGGACCGAGCCCCGGGGCCCCCGCCGGCCCGAGGAGGCGTGGCGGCGCATCAAGGAGGTGCGGCACCTGAAGGGCTCGTCCCTGGCGGTCGCACAGGCGCTCGCCGGGTGGCGCGAGATGCGTGCGGTCGAGCTGGACCTCACGCCCCGGTTCGTCCTCAGCGACCTGGCCGTGGTGTCCATCGCGGCGGCGGCGCCCACGACGGCCGAGGACTTCAAGGGCCTGCGCGGGGTCGACGCGCGCAGCATCAAGCCGCAGGTGGCCGACGAGATCCTCGAGGTGGTCGCCGGTGCGAGGGGCAGCCGGCCCTCGCGCCCGCCCGCCAGCAACCTCCCCGAGATGCCGGCCGAGCTGCGCCCGGCCGTGCCGCTGGTGTCGGCGTGGGTGTCCCAGCTCTCCCGCGACCTGGAGCTGGAGACGTCGCTCCTCGCGACCAGGTCGGACCTCGAGGACCTCCTGCGCGGCACGCCCGGTGCCCGGCTCACCGAGGGGTGGCGCGCCGAGCTGGTGGGCGAGCCGATCCGCCGGCTGGTGGAGGGCGAGGCCACCCTGGCCTTCGACCGCAAGAAGGGGCTGGTCCTCGAGGACCGCCAGCGGTAGACGGTTCAGCGGCTGAGCAGGACGCCGGCCGCCATGACCACCAGGACCCCGGCGCCCACCAGTGCGAACCTGGGGTCGCCCCGCCGCGTCCAGCGCACCACGAACCACAGGACGCGGAGCACGGGGACCACCACGAGCGTCGCGAGCAGCACCCAGCCGGCGGCGCGGCCCACCGGACCACCGGCGAGGTCGCCGACCAC
>CAIYXG010000008.1 GCA_903930035.1 uncultured Actinomycetes bacterium
ACGTGCAGGGGCAGACCATCCGGATCCGCGTCTGCTCCGGCGTGGACGCCACCAACGGCTGCTCGGGAACGACCTTTGCCGACGTCAACGCAACGATCAACAACTATGGAAACAGCGACATCGACATCGGCGATCTGGCGGTCAACCCGGGCCAGCTCTACTACGTCGTGTATACGCAGCCGGCTGGCAAGAACTACTTCACCTACTGGTGGGCCGGTGGTGCGGGCATCGTGAACTCCGACCAGAACCAAGTAGTCGTCCAGGGCTACAACCGATAGCGCCGGACGGGCCTCAGCCGGAGGTTCGCAGGGCCGCAGCCGGCTCGACCGGCAGCGTGAGCTCGAGCGTGAAGGTGCCGTCCTCGGTGCGGGTCGACACCGAGCCGCCCGCCGCACCCGCCCGTTCTCGGACGGACCGGAGCCCGAGGCCGCCCCCGCGGCCGGCGGGCCGGGGCTCCCCGTCGTCCAGCCGGTTCAGCACGGTGCAGACCAGCTCGCGGTCGGCCCGCAGCGACACCGTGGGCGCGCGGTCGGTCGAGTGTTTCAGCACGTTCGTGAGCGCCTCGTTGAGCACGGTCACGACGCACATGGCGCTCGACGGCCCGTACTCCCGGTCGAACACGCCGGTGCTGGCGTCGAGCCGGGTCTGCACACCGAACATCTCGAAGCCGCGCAGCAGGTCGCCGACGGCCCGCTCCAGGTCGGTGACCGGTGCGGGGGACCGACCATCCAGCAGGTCCTCGAGCGCCGCCAGCTCGCGCTCGGTCCAGGCGGCCAGCTCGTTGTCGCCCAGGTCCGGTTTGGTGGCCCACAGGAACACCTGGAGCGCCGAGTCGTGCAGGAAGTGCTCGTGGCCGCGCCGGGCGCGAGCGCTCTCTGCCACGACCCGGGCCTCCGTGAGCTCCGCCGCCCGCGCCGAGATGGAGCGGGCCTGCTCCAGCGTCAGGTTGGAGGTCTGGCGGGCGATGGCGCCCACGTCGACGAGCATCATCGCCTCGTCGAGCGCGCGCATGGTCCGGGCCACTGGCCCCGTCTCGGCCCGGGTCAGCTCGAACAGCGCACGGGTCGCCCCCATCAGCCAGGGGGCGGAGGGTGGCAGCCCGCTGCCGGCCGAGGTGACACCCGCGGCGGAGGCCAGGCCCACGGAGTAGCCCATCGCCCACTGGGGCCGCCCCGAGCCGTCGGCGGCATAGGGCTCGAGCGCGCAGCTCAGCAGGTTCACGGCCACGTCGGCCGAGCTCAGTGCCGTCTTGGCCCGGGCCGACCCGTCTGCGAGCAGCCCGACCGCCAGGACGAAGTGGAGCAGGCCCACACCGGCGACGGTGGCCTCGGACGCCGCAGGGCCGAACCTGCGTCGGCACCGTCGCACCTCGGTGAGCATGTTCACCAGGACGATCAGGCGCAGCGCGACGTCGAACATGCGCACGGCCCGGTCGAGCCGCTCGGCGGCGTCGGTCCGCGCGGCCAGCTCGGCGGCGCTGGTCTGCTCCCGCACCAGACCGAGCAGGTCCTGCTCCTCGGCGAACCACGCCGTGAGGCGGTCGACCTCGGCGGTGGCCAGCTCGGCGGCGGCCTCCCGGTCGGTGTCGAGCAGCTCCCGGAGCTCGCGCAGCCGGTCGACGGTGGCTGCCACGACCGTGAGCTCGATCTCGCTGTTGACCTGCTGGCGCACCGTGGACGACCGGGTGGCAGTGGTCTCGTCGACCAGCTCGTCGATCTCGCGGGCCGTCCGCTCGAGCTGGTGCGACAGGAACATGCCGATGCAGCCGGCCCCGAGCAGCCCGGTCGCCAGCCCCGGCCCGATCTGCCGGAGCGCACGACGGTTGGCACGGGGGAGCACGATCGGCACCAGCATCAGGCCGAGCCGACCGGCACGCGTGCGACGGTCGCCCAGCATGCCCATCCCGGCGGCGCACCAGAACGTGTGCTGGCTGGGCCAGGCCATGCCCCGGGTCCAGGTGCCCTCGGACAGGCCGGTCGCACCCAGGAGCGTGGTGGCCGCGCCGGCGGCGGCGTCGGCCCAGGCCACCCGGTCGTCGCCCAGACGGTCGGCGTCCATGCGTCGCACGAGCCAGGCCGACTGCGCTCCGGCGACCGCGATGGCCAGGTTGTTGCGCCAGGGCGACCTGACCGACGACCGGTTGCCCGCCGACCTCACGACGGCGGTGACCACGGTTGTCAGGTGGCGCCGCGCATACATCCATCCCAGGACGTCGCCGAACTGCGACCGGGCCGAGTTTCGGGGGCTCGTCGGCTCAGGCACCGTCGAAGCCGTGCGCCCGCGCCCAGTCCCGCAGCGAGGCCCGCGAACGGTCGGCCTCGTCGAAGCCGAGCTTCCGGTAGAGCTCGGTCACCATGTTGTCGATGGTGCGAGGGCTCACGCCCATGTGCGCCGCGAGCTCGCGGGAGCGGGAGTCGACGCACAGGAACCGGAGGAGGTGGGTCTCCGAGTCCGTGAGACGGACGGCGGGCTGCGGGAGGTCGTCGACGCCCTGGATGCACCGGGTGCCGCGGTGGACCTTCCGGATGGCGTCGAAGAGCTGCGCCGTGGTCGCGGACTTGCCGACGAACCCCCTGGCCCCGGCGGCGAGCGCGTCGTCGGCCACCCGCCGCTGCGCACTTGCCGAGAACACCAGGACGGGGATGCCCCAGCCCGCAGCGGCGCGCACTGCGTCGGTG
>CAIYXG010000009.1 GCA_903930035.1 uncultured Actinomycetes bacterium
GCGGATGTGGTAGCCCGAGACCGAGAGCGCGTGCCACCGGGGCATCTCCGCCGCCGCGAACGTCATGGTGTCCCGCACGAGGCGGAGCGACGGGCGGGGCGGGAACAGGAACTCCTTCTGCGCCTGGTACTCCTTCAGGATGTCGTTCTGCAGGGTGCCGCCCAGACGGGCCCGGGGCGTCCCGGCGCCCTCGGCGGCCGCGACGAACATCGCCATGACGATCGCTGCGGGCGAGTTGATGGTCATGGACGTGGTGACGGCGCCCAGGTCGATCCCCCGGAACAGGTCCTCCATGTCGTCGAGGGTGTCGACCGCCACGCCGCAGCGGCCCACCTCCCCCAGGCTCATAGGGTCGTCGGAGTCCTTGCCCATGAGCGTGGGCAGGTCGAACGCGACCGACAGGCCGTCGCCGCCGGCGCCGAGCAGCTCCTTGAAGCGGGCGTTCGTGTCGACCGGGGTGCCGAACCCGGCGAACATGCGCATCGTCCACACCTTGGTGCGGTACATCGAGGCATACGGTCCCCGGGTGTAGGGGAACTGGCCCGGCAGGTCGCCGGCGGCGGCGTCGGCGGGCCCGTAGACGGGCTGGACGGGAACCCCCGACATGGTCGTGAACTCGGCGTCGCGCCGCGGCGCCCGCTCGAACGACGACGCCCAGTCGTCCCATGCGCCTGACCGGGGGGTGTCGTCGCTCACCGGGGCATCGTAGGCCGGAGGCAGGGCCCCGGCTGACCGGTCGCGCCGCTAGCCGAAGGTCCCGGAGCCGCCCGGCACCGGCAGCACCTCGAGCCGCGTCGAGCCCGGGGTGAGGCGGAACTTCGCCCCGTCGCGGGCGACGGCGTCGGGCCGGGAGGTGTCGATCAGCCGGGACGTGACCACCATCTCGTCGGGCGTGACGTCCACGACGGTGTAGCCCTGCTCGACCAGGTTCATGTAGCGCAGGTACGGCGCGTTCTGGCTCAGCACGAACTGCTCGCCGAGCCGCACGACCCCCTCGGCCACGTCGAGCGGCAGGTCGCCCAGGTAGGCGCGCCGCACGTCGGGGTCGGCCGTCAGCGAGCCGGTGCAGAAGTCGAACGCCACCGTGGGCGAGGACGGGTCGTCGATGTCGGGCCGGAGCTCGGTGGTCAGGAAGGTGTGGGTGTGCCCGCTGACGAACGCCGTGTCGGCCACGCCGTTGTCGGCCAGGAACTGCAGCAGGTCACGACGCTCCCGGACGTAGTCGTCCCACGCCTCGTTCGGCGCGTAGATGCCGGCGTTCGGGGGCAGGTCCGGCCGGAACGCCCGCAGGAACTCCAGGTTGACCAGCTTCCACGGGCCCAGGTTGTAGGCCGAGCCCACCAGCCGCCACCGTGCCGACGACGCCGCCAGCGCGGACGTCAGCCAGGCGTACTGGGCCGCGCCGAGCGTGCTGCGGGCCGGGTCGTAGGCCGGGTTGGCCGTCGTGTAGTCGACGGTGTCGACCGACGGGTCCCGGTAGGCGCGGACGTCGACGACCGGGACGTCGGCCAGGTCGCCCCACGACAACGAGCGGTACAGCCGGCGGTCGCCCGGGTCGACCACCGGGAAGTAGTCGAAGAACGCCTGCTTCGCCGCCGCGAGCCGGGCCGGGTCGCCGGTGGCGTCGACCCCGTTGTAGAACTCGCCGTCGTCCCACATGGCCACCATGGGGACGGCTGCCTGCAGGTCGCGCAGCAGCGGCTGGGCCCGCCACCGCCGGTAGGTGCTCCGGTAGTCCTCGAGCGTGAGCGTGCCCGTGTCGGACACGTAGACGTAGTCGCCCAGGTGCATGAAGAAGTCCAGACCAGGCTCGGCGGCCGCGGCCTGGTGGGCGACGAACCACGAGTCGTTGATCTGCTGGCACGAGGCGAAGGCGAACCGCAGGTGGTCCGGCGAGGACCCCTCGGCCGGCGCGGTGCGCAGGCGGCCGGTGCGGCTCACGGCGGCCGGGACGCCGGAGCCGTCGGCCGTCTCGAAGCGGTAGTAGTACCAGCGGTCGGGCCCGAGGCCGGTCACCGGCACCGTCAGGCAGTGGCCGTCGGCGGCCCGGGCCACGGCGACGCCACCGGCCCGGATGCTGGTGAACGACGCGTCCTCGGCGACGGTCCACAGCACGCCGACGTCGGCGCCCGACGCCGGCGGGGTGACTCTGGTCCAGATGGTCGACGCGCCCGGCAGGGGGTCGCCGGCCATCACCC
>CAIYXG010000010.1 GCA_903930035.1 uncultured Actinomycetes bacterium
CGCACCTGCGGCGGCCGCGACCACCGCCGCGGCCGAGCCGCCCGCCCAGAAGGTACCGACCTGGGCGGCGGTCATGATCGCCGTGCTGATCACCCTGATCATCGTGGCCGTGATCGCCCTGGTGGCGAGCAACGGCTCCAACGGCCCGGACACCACGACGACCTCGTCGACGTCGTCCACCACCGAGACCACCACCACCACGACGACGGCCAAGCCCACCACCACGACGACGGCGAAGCCGACGACGACCACCGCCCGGCCGACGACGACGACCACGGCGGCCCCGACCACCACGACCACGACCGAGGCGCCGGCCACCACCGCCGCGCCCTGAGCCGGGCCGGCGCGGGCCGGCAACCACGGACGGGACGGGCCCGGGCGGACCAGCCGCCCGGGCCCGTGACGTTCATGGCACCGGCGCAGACCGCGCCAGGAGGACCGGGTCAGGTGCCGGGCACCCGGTTCCCGGGCAACGGCGCGACCCGCTCGGTGTGCTGGTCCTCGTCCTCGTCGGCCGCAGGGGCGCGGGACGCGGGCGTCGGCAGCGAGTACGGGTCGGCGGCGGTGAAGTCCACGCCGTAGCCCTGGTCTGCCAGGGCGGCCACGGTCAGCCGGCTGAGGCGCTCGTCGGGGTCGCTGTAGCCCGTCATGAGCTCGTTGTTGAAGACCGACTCGCGCCAGTGCCCGATGGCCGTGCCCGCGCCGCCCGAGTTCTCGACCGGTGGCCTGCCGGTGCGGCCCATGGCCCGCCACTCGCTGACGCCCGCCGCGCCGTTGTAGGAGGGGTCGGTCAGCAGGTCGTCGAGGAACCCCTTGAGGGCCCAGTCGGCACCGATGCCCAGCACGTGGCCCATCTCGTGGAGGATCACGCTCTGCAGGCGCCCCGACGTGGCCAGCCGGCTCAGGTCGGCCGTGTCGAACTCCATGATCCCGAAGTAGGCCTGCCCGCCGGTCTCCCGGGTCAGCAGCGCCCCGGCCCGGCCGAGCGTGCCGCTGGGGCCGTCGATGTCGAAGTCGCGCGCAGCGATGAGCACGTCGTCCACGTAGCCGTCGAACGCCGGGACCCAGCCCAGGAAGTCCTGCGGCAGCGTGAGCTGGTGGTCGGACAGCCCGGCGACGAGGACCTCCGACCACCGGTCGGCGGCGGCCTCGAACGCCGCCCGGAACTCGGGCCGCATCGTGGGGGCCAGGCTGAGGGTGATCTCGAAGGGCTCGGACGGCCCCGGTGCCACGTCCACCTGCGTGGTGGCCGAGGCCGAGCCGGTGACGGTGTCGTCGACCTCGACGCTCGGGAACCACGGCCCCTCGCCGGTGTAGGTGACGTTGACCGAGTCGGTGTTGTCGCAGCTGGTGATGGTGCGGTCGAACTCGCCGTCGCCGTCGGTGTCCACCCGGCATGTGAGCGGGTCGCCGTTGGGGTCGGCGACGTTCCAGATCAGCGTCTTGGTGACGGGGGCCTCGGTGCGCGGGCCGACCGCCACGAACGAGGTGATGGTCGGTGGTGCCGGTACGGGCGGCAGGGTGGTGCCGGTGCCGGTGCCCGGCGCAGTGGTGCACGCCACGGCGGTGGCGGCGAGCAGCAGAGCTCCGACGGTGACCGCCCGTCGAGGGAGGTGCCGTCGCGGTGCCGAGCTGACTCTCCCGGTGTGCATCTCCATGGCCTCTCGCCCGTGACGTCCCCGCCCGACGGCCCGCTCAGGGGCCGTGCCGCCGGTACTGCCGCCGATGGTACCGACGGAGCATTGGCAGGGCCATCAGGACCTTGCGGGCCCGCGGCGACCTGGGCCAGGAAGTAGTTGTAAGTTTTCCTGACGGTCGTTA
>CAIYXG010000011.1 GCA_903930035.1 uncultured Actinomycetes bacterium
ACCCAGCCGGTAGCGAGGACGCGCTCGTGATCGTTGACGCGACATCCGCGGCTGGTGGCCTCGCTTGGTCGCCGAGCGAAGTCGACGTCTACTACTTCGCCCCGCAGAAGTGCCTGGCCTCCGACGGCGGCCTCTGGCTCGCAGCGGTGTCGCCCCGCGCCGTGGAGCGCATCGAGCGCATCGCCGCCTCCGACCGCTGGGTGCCGGCGTTCTTCGACCTGGGCATCGCCCTCGAGAACTCCCGCAAGGACCAGACCTACAACACGCCGGCCCTGGCCACGCTCTTCCTGGCCGTGGAGCAGGTCCGGTGGGTCAACGAGAACGGCGGCCTGGAGTTCGCCGCCGGGCGGTGCGACCGGTCGGCGGCGACGGTCTACCAGTGGGCCGAGGCCAACCCGGTCACGACACCGTTCGTGGCCGACCCGGCCAAGCGGAGCCACGTCGTCGCCACGATCGACTTCGACGACTCGGTCGACGCGTCGGTGGTGGCCGCGGTGCTGCGGTCGAACGGGATCCTCGACACCGAGCCCTACCGCAAGCTGGGCCGCAACCAGCTGCGGGTCGCGCTCTTCCCGGCGATCGACCCCGAGGACGTCGCGGCGCTCACCCGCTGCATCGACTACGTGGTCGAGCAGCTCGGCTGAGCCGGTCCTGCCCGCGTCGTCCATCCCGTCGCGGGTCTGTGCAGGTGCTTCCGCGGAAGCGCCCGCACGCGCGAGCGTCCGGGCCTGTCGGCCGTGTCGGAGGGTGGGCGTAGAACGAACGCATGTTCGTCGACGCCCCTGAACTCGCCCCGCCGTCCGTCCTAGCGCCCGCACCGCCACCGGTGGCGCCGGCCATGACACCGACGGGGGCGCTCGCCTCGTGGGCGGCCGGCCTGGACCAGCCCCAGCTCGAGCGCCACCTCCGCGCCACGTCCGCCGAGCTGGCGGCCGGCACCTACCGGCTGCTCGTGCTCGTCGCCGAGTTCGACCGCCGTGGCGCGTTCGAGGACTGGGAGTGCCGGTCGACCGCCCACTGGCTGGGGTGGCACTGCGGGATCGGCCCGACGGCAGCCCGCGAGCAGGTCCGGGTCGCTCGGCGGCTCGAGGAGCTGCCGCTCGTCGCCGCCGCACTGGCCGAGGGACGCATCTCCTACTCGAAGGTCCGGGCCATCACCCGGGTGGCGGTGCGCCAGTCCCAGGCCGACCTGCTCCGGCTGGCGGACGCCGCCACCGCCGGACAGCTCGACCGGATCTGCTCGGCCCTCCGCCGCCACGGCTCCCCCGCCGACGAGGAGGCACGCCTGCGCGAACGGGAGCTGACCGCGGACGACCGGGCGTTCGTGGCCTGGCGGCGCAACGAGCACGGCGACCTGGTCGGTTCCTTCTGCCTGCCGGCGGAGACCGGCGAGACCTTTGTGCGCGCGCTCCGGGCCGCCGACGACGGCGACGCGTCGGTGCCGGACGGCTGCCGCCGGGCCCGGGCCGTCCACCAGATGTCCACGTCGCTGCTGTCGTCGCTCGAGCGGCCGACGGGCCCCGAGGGTCGCGACCGTGCGCAGCCGGAGATCGTGGTCCACGTCGACCTGCTGGCGCTCGGCCGCCTGGCCGGTGCCGTGCCCGATGCCGTGCCCGGTGCCGCACCCGATGCCGCACCCGATGCCGGATCCGGTGCCGGCACGCCGGCGGTCCGGACCACGGTCGCCCGGACGTCGACGGGCGCCAAGGTCTCCGCCGCGGCGCTCAGCCGCCTCGTCGGCGACGCGGGCCTGCGCTACGTGGCCGACCTGTCCGACGGGACGCAGCTCGACCTCGGCCGGCACCAGCGGACCGTGACGCCGGCGCTGTTCCGCGCGCTCAGGGCCCGCGACCGGCACTGCCGCTTTCCGGGCTGCGACACCACTGCGCAGCTGCACGCGCACCACATCACGTGGTGGAGCCGGGGTGGACGCACTGCGCCCGACAACCTCCTGCTCCTGTGCCGCAAGCACCACCACGCGGTGCACGACCGGAGGTGGAGCTGCACCGGCACGGCCGCCGACCCCGTGTTCACCCGGCCGGACGGCACGACCGTCGCCCACGTGCACCGGCTGCCAGGCGCTTCCGCGGAAGCGCTCCGGTCGAGCAACCGGCGGTGGTCGCCGTTCGTGGCCGACAGCCCCGGAGGCGAGTGGGTGGGCGACCAGATCGAGTGGGACTGGCTGTTCGCCGGTTTCGTCAGGTACCTGCCGACGCTGCCCCGGCCCTCCGACGACCGCAGGGCGGCCCCGGCGACAGCCGCCTGAGCAGCCGCCCGACGGCCTCCTGACCCGCCGCCCGATCAGCCTCCTAGCCGGCCGACGGGCGCTCGCGCCGCCCCGAGGACCCCGCCCACGGCCACCACTTCGCCCGCAGCGCCACCAGCACGACGAGCGCCAGCAGCACCAGCACCACGCTGAGCACCAGCGCGGCGCCACGGTCGGACTCGAGCGCCTCGTAGACGGCGGTGGGCAGGGTCTGGGTCCGGCCCGGCAGGCTCCCGGCGAAGGTGACGGTCGCGCCGAACTCCCCCACGGCCCGCGCCCAGGCCAACAGCGCGCCGGCGGCGACGGCCGGGGCCACCGTCGGCAGGCCGACCTCGCGGACCACCCGCCACCGCGTGGCGCCCAGCACCGCAGCGACGTCCTCGGGCGACCGGTCGGCGGCCCGCAAGGCCGCCTCTACTGGCAGCACGACGAACGGCAGCGCCACGAACACCTGCGTGACCACCACGCCGGCGGTCGAGAACGGCAGCACCACGCCGAACCAGTCCTCCAGCGCGCCGCCCACCACGCCGTTGCGGCCGAGCGCGGCCAGGAGCGCCACCCCGGCGACGACCGGGGGCAGGAGCACCGGGACCAGCACCGGGACCCGCCAGAGGTCCGGCCGGCGCAGGCCGCCCCGGGCCAGCACCCACGCGAGCGGCACGCCCAGGACGAGGGCCCCGAGCGTCGCCAGCACCGACGTGACCAGGCTGACGCGCAGCGGCACCAGCACGGCGTCCGACGTCACCAGCTCCCCGAACCGGCCCCAGGGGGCGCGCACGAGCAGCGCCACGACGGGCAGGGTCAGGAACGCGAGCGCCAGCCCGGCCAGGACGCGCACGCCCACCGGCGACCGCCTGCTCGCGTGCGACCGTCCCGGCCCCGGCCGACGACCGCTCACGGCACACCGAACCCGGCACGGGCCAGCACCGTGCGGCCCGGACCACGGAGGTAGGCCACGAGCTCGTCGCCGACGGCGGCGCCCGGACGCACGACGGCGTAGTAGGTGACCGGCACCTCGGCCGCCTCGGGGACCTCGACCACGTCGACCGCCCGGCCGGCGGCGAGCGCCTCGGCCCGGTAGACCACGCCGGCGTCCAGGTCGCCCGAGGCCACCTTGGCCATCAGGGACCGGGCGTCGGGCTCCTCGGTGTCGGCAGCGGCGTCCACCCCGGCCTCCCGCAGGAGCGCACGCGCGTACGTGCCGCACGGCACCTGGGGCGCGCAGAGACCCACCAGCAGGTCCCGGCGCGAGAGGTCCGCCAGCGCGCGCACGCGGCCCGGGTTGGCCGACGGGACGGCGACCACCAGCACCGTGGTGGCGACGGGCACCGGGTCGGGCGTCCCGCGGCCGAACGCCGCGGCCGCCCGCTCGGCGGTGGCGAGGTCGGCGGCGAGCACCACGTCGGCGGGTGCGCCGGCGCGCACCTGCTCGGCCAGCGCGTTGCTGGCGCCCGTCGACACCCGGACCTTCGCGCCCGGCCGGTCCCGCCGGAACCCGTCGACGAGCTGCGGCAGCACCGGCGCCAGGGACGACGCAGCGAGGACGTCGACCGCCCCGCCCGGACGGGCGGCAGGACCTGTGCCGCGGGCCGCCGCACCGCCGCCGCAGCCGGCGGCCAGGGTCCCCGCGGCCGCCAGCAGGGCCAGCACCGACCGGCACCGGCGCACGGAGCAGGTCACGCGGGAGGAACGGCGAGGCACGGCGCCGAGCCTACGTGCGGGCCGTCCAGGGCCCGGCCGGGTGGGCTGGCGAGGTGCGCGGGCCGGTGGGCCGGCGAGGTGCGCGGGCTGGTGGGCCGGCGAGGTGCGCAGGCCGGGGGGGGCCGGCGCAGCCTCAGTCGGCGCGGGGCGCCCGGGGCGGACGGGGCGCGGAGAGCACGATGGAGCCGGCGGCCCGGTCGTGGACCCCGCGGTAGACGGGGCTCCCCGCCACGGTCACGTAGATGAGCAGCGGCACGAACTGCAGGTAGCCGAGCAGCGGCGCGCCGACCAGCGGGGCCGTGGCGGCCGCGAGCAGGAACACGCCGGGCACGAACGCCCGGACCGCGGCCTGCTGCGGGGTCAGCAGGGTCCCGGTCGCCCAGTCGACCACCTTGATCCGGCAGAGCATCTTGCCGACCGTCTGGCCGGTCCGGGCCACCAGCACCGTCTCGTAGGCCATGTAGACGACCGGGAAGAGCAGCAGGACCCAGAGCGGCCCGGCGAGGTCGCCCTTGTCGGGGCCCGACGTCACCTGCTTCACGCCGACGGCGTTCGACAGGTAGGCGAACGGCAGGCTGACGAGCACGAAGTCGAAGATCCGGGCGGCGGCGCGCATGCCCCACGAGGCCGGCGAGCCGGCGACGCCCCGCTGCTCGGGCAGGTCGTCCCGGACGGTCGGCGGGACGGGCGGGTACGGAAGTCCGGACGGCCGGCGGCCCGGAAGGTCGTCGTTGCTCACGCTCCCACCCTGCCGCAGCCGTCGACCGGCCGACCA
>CAIYXG010000012.1 GCA_903930035.1 uncultured Actinomycetes bacterium
AGGCGTGCGGCGACGGGTCCGCTGCCAGGGCGGGCCACGTCGGTCGCGGTCAGCGGCGAGCCGCCGGCGACGGGCCGTGCGGTGCGTCGGCCGGCCCACGTGCGCAGGGCGCCGTCGGGGACGAGGCGCGCCGGCCACTCCTCGAGACGGACGGTGGTGCCGTCGAGCGGCGCGCCGGCGGCCAACGGCGCGGCCGCCACGAGCACGGCCTCGGTCGGGCCCCACCGGGCGCGCGTCTGCGCCGCGGTCCCCAGCCGCTGGGCCACGACCAGGCCGACGGCGCCGGCAAGGACGAGGGCAACGACCCGGCGGCGGGCGGCGCGCCGTCCGAGCGGGGTGGACCGCAGGGCGAGCAGCCGGGCCCGGACGGCGACGAGCGCGTCGGACAGGCCTCGCCGGGCCAGGGCGGCCGTCGGGCGGCGGGCGCCGCGGGCCATGGCGGTCCGGGTCAGGCGGTGGGGCCGGCGGTGGGGGTCGGGTCGACCCCGAGGCGGACGTCCGCGAACAGGACCTCGGCGGGGACGCCGTCCGCCGGGACCGTCAGGAGCTCGTGGCCGTCCTCGGTGATGAGGACCGTGTGCTCGAACTGCGCCGAGCGCTGCAGGTCCTGGGTCACGACGGTCCAGTCGTCGTCCCACATGCCGATGCGGTGGGTGCCCACGTTGACCATGGGCTCGACGGTGAACGTCATGCCCGGCAGCAGCACGGTGTCGTTGCGCTTGTCGTAGAAGTGGGGGATCTGGAGGCTGGTGTGGAACTGGTCGCCGATCCCGTGCCCGATGAACTCCCGGACGATGCTGTAGCCCTGCGGCAGGGCGACGGACTCGATGGCCCGCCCGATCTCGTAGATGCGGGCCTCGGGCCGGGTCACCGCGATCCCGGCGTGCATGGCGGCCCGCGTGGTGCGGACGAGCTCCATGGACGCCTCGTCGACGTCGCCCACCAGGAACGTGGCCGAGGTGTCGCCGTGGACCCCGCCGATGAACGCCGTCACGTCGACGTTGACGATGTCGCCGTCGGCCAGCCGGCGGGAGTCGGGGATGCCGTGGCAGACGACCTCGTTGACCGAGGTGCACAGCGACTTGGGGTAGTTCCGGTAGTTGAGCGTGGAGGGGTAGGCGCCGGCGGCGACCATGGCGTCGTGCCCGACCCGGTCGAGCTCCTCGGTGGTGACCCCGGGCCGGACGTGGCGGCCGACCTCGATGAGCGCCTCTGCCGCGACACGGCCGGCCACCCGCATCGCCTCGATCTCCTCGGGCGTGCGAATGGCGCGGGCCTGGCGGTCCGACGGCACCCCGGTGCGGGCGTAGTCGGGACGCTCGACGGCGGCCGGCACGGTCCGCATGGGCGAGACGAGGCCACGCTGGACCGGGGGGGACGGGGGTGGGTCGATCTGCGGACGACGCTTGCGCTTGGCCATGGACCGGTCAGCGTACGGGAGGTCGGACCCCGGGGCCCATGCGGCGCACCGGGGAGGGGCCCCCGGACCGGGGACGGCTCAGTCCGAGGAGGTCGTGGTCGGCGAGGAGGAGCCGGAGCCCGAGGAGGAACCCTCCGAGCTCGAGGAGCCGCCGCCGGACGAGCCGGACGAGTCCGAGCCGGTCGAGCTGGTCCCGGAGCCCGACGAGGACGTGCCGGAGGTGGTGCTGGTCGACGTCGACGACGAACCGCCGCGGCTGTCGTTCTTGTAGAAGCCCGAGCCCTTGAACGAGATCCCGACCGACCCGAACACCTTGCGGAGCTCGCCGGCACACTCGGGGCACTCGGTGAGCGCGTCGTCGGAGAACGCCTGGGTGGCCTCGAACTGGTGGCCGCAGTTCTTGCAGCGGTACTCGTACACGGGCATCGCCGGAAAATACCCGGTCCCGTCGCCGCCACCCCAAGTCGTGGTGCCGGTCCCGGTGCGGACCGGTCCCGGGCGGGCGGGCGCCGACGCGTGGGGAGAACTTCCTTCGCCGTTCCGCTCGGGCGGCCCGGTACGCTGCGGGAGCCGGTGGGCCGTCACCCGGGGGAAGGGGTCCGGCCGTCCGGCGAGCGAGGGTGAGGGGTGCGGCGAGGGGCCGTCCCGACGACAAAGGACGGTTGTATGCGCAGGGTGACGAAGGCCGTGATCCCGGCCGCAGGCCTTGGCACCAGGTTCCTCCCGGCCACGAAGGCGCAGCCCAAGGAGATGCTGCCCGTCGTCGACAAGCCGGCCATCCAGTACGTCGTCGAGGAGGCCGTGGCGGCCGGCATCGACGACATCCTGATCATCACCGGCCGCAACAAGCGGACGCTCGAGGACCACTTCGACCGCAACTTCGAGCTCGAGTACCAGCTCGCCTCCAAGGGCAAGCAGGACGACCTGGCCGAGGTCGTGGAGCTGGCCGAGCTGGCCGACATCCACTTCGTGCGCCAGGGCGAGCCGCTCGGCCTGGGCCACGCCGTCTCGGTGGCCCGCAAGCACGTCGGCGACGAGCCGTTCGTGGTGATGCTCGGCGACGACATCATGGACGCCCACTCGACGGTCCTGAGCGACATGATCAAGTCGTTCGACGAGACCGGTGCGTCGGTCGTCGCGCTCATGGAGGTCGAGCCGTCGGAGATCTCGGCCTACGGCTGTGCCGCCGTGGAGGACCGCGACGGTGCGCTCTGCCGGATCACCGAGATCGTCGAGAAGCCCGCCGTCGAGGTGGCGCCCTCGAACCTCGCGGTCATGGGCCGCTACCTGTTCACCCCGAGCATCTTCGACCAGCTCGCCGACGTGCAGCCGGGGGTGGGTGGCGAGATCCAGCTCACCGACGCCATCGCCGGCCTGCTGTCGGACGAGACCGTCCACGGCTACGTGTTCGCCGAGGGCCGCTTCGACATCGGCAAGAAGATCGACTACCTGCGGGCCACCGTGGAGCTGGCGCTGCGCCGCGAGGACCTGGGCCCCGAGTTCCGCGAGTTCCTCCAGGCCGTTTGCCGCCGCGAGCAGATCTGCTGACGGCCGGCGTGCCGGCGCCGCGCCGCGACGTCCGTAGGCTCGGCCCGTGCTGAGCCACGACGACGCCTGGGAGCACGTCCGCGCCCGCCTCCCGCTGCTGGGCCCCGTGCCGCTCCCGCTGCCCGAGGCCGTCGGCCTGGTGCTCGCCGAGGCCGTCACGGCGGCCGCCCCCGTCCCGCCGTTCTCGAACTCGGCGGTCGACGGCTACGCGGTGCGCCGTGCGGACGTGGACGGCGCCCCCGACGGCGGGGCGGGCCTGGTGCTCGACGTGGTGGCCGAGGCGGCGGCGGGCCACATCGTCGACGTGCCGGTCGGGCCCGGACAGGCCGTGCGGATCATGACCGGCGCCCCGGTGCCCGAGGGGGCGGACGCCGTCGTGATGGTCGAGGACACCGAGCGCGTCGACGGCGGCGACCGGGTCCGCGTCGTCCGTGCCGGTGCGGCCGGCGACCACGTCCGGCCGGTCGGCGACGACCTGCGTCCGGGCGACGAGGTGGTGGCGGCCGGCACGGTGCTGACGGCGGCGCACGTCGGACTGCTCTCGACCGTCGGCCGCACCGCGGTGACCGTCCTACGTCGACCGGTGGTGGGCGTGGTGTCGACCGGCGACGAGCTGGTCCCGGTCGGCGCGCCGCTCGGTCCCGGCCAGATCTACGACTCGAACCGGCCGCAGCTGCTGGCCGCGGTCGCCGCCGCAGGGTTCGTGGCGGTGGACCTGGGCCACGTGCCCGACGACGCCGCGACGATCGAGTCGGTGCTGCTCGAGGGCGCGGCCACCTGCGACGCGCTCCTGACCAGCGGCGGTGTCTCCATGGGCGACCACGACCTGGTGAAGGTCGTGCTCGACGACGTGGGCGACATGCGGTGGATGCAGGTGGCCATCAAGCCGGCCAAGCCGTTCGCCTTCGGACTCCTGCCCGGGCCGGGCGGTCCGGTGCCGGTCTTCGGGCTTCCCGGCAACCCGGTGTCGTCGCTGGTCAGCTTCGAGCTGTTCGGCCGCCCCGGCATCCGCACCATGGCCGGCCACCCGCACCCCCACCGGCGGCGCGTCGCGGCCACGGCGGGCTCGACCTTCCGACGCCGTCCGGACGGCAAGACCCACTTCGTGCGCGTCACCGTCGAGGGGGACGACGAGGGCCGCCTGGTGGCCGAACCCACCTCGGCACAGGGGTCGCACCAGATGACCGGCCTCGCCGCGGCGGACGGCCTGGCGGTCCTCCCCGACGGCGACGACGTGCCCGGCGGTGCCCGGGTCGTCGTGCTCCTGCTCGACTGACGTCGGCAGCTCGCCGGGGCGTCCCCGGCCGGCCCGGCCGTAGGATGCCGCCGTGCCCGACCGCCCGCCGCCGACCCCGCTCGTCGACGGCTTCGGCCGCGTCCACCGCGACCTGCGGATCTCGGTGACCGACCGGTGCAACTTCCGCTGCGACTACTGCATGCCGGCGGAGGGCATGGACTGGCTCCCCCGGGAGGAGCTGCTCACGTTCGAGGAGATCACCCGGGTGGCCCGGCTGATGGTCGAGCGGTTCGGCATCACCTCGGTGCGCCTCACGGGTGGCGAACCCACCGTCCGGGCGCGTCTCCCGCTGCTCGTCGCGTCGCTCTCGGCCCTGGGCGTCGACCTCTCGCTGACGACCAACGGCGCCACGCTCGCGGGACTGGCCGACGACCTGGCGGCGGCCGGCCTCGCCCGCATCAACATCTCGCTCGACTCGCTGCGCCCCGAGCGGTTCGCCCGGCTGACCCGTCGCGACGCGCTGGCCGACGTGCTGGCCGGCGTCGACGCCGCGGTGGCGGCC
>CAIYXG010000013.1 GCA_903930035.1 uncultured Actinomycetes bacterium
ACCAGCCGGTGGAAGTCGAGCGTGCGGCCGGCCAGTGCCCGGGTGCTGTCGGGCGCGGAAGATCCCGGGTCCTGGGTCTGGGGTCCGCCGTCCATCCGGCCCCTCGCTAACGGTCGCGGGCCCCCGCGCGTCAGCCCGCCCGGGGCGGTCCGGTGGAACAATCCTCGGGCACAGCGGGTCTGCACGCCCGTGAACCCTGCTGCCGCCCCCGCCGTGTTCCTGGGCCACGGGAGCCCGATGAACACCCTCGAGCACAACGCCTACACGGAGGCGTGGGCCGACCTGGGGGAGTCCGTGCCCCGGCCCAGGGCGGTGCTGGCCGTCTCGGCCCACTGGTACGTCGGGGCGACCGCCGTGACGGGCATGGCACGGCCCCGCACGATCCACGACTTCGCCGGGTTCCCGCCCGAGCTCTTCGCCTACGAGTACCCGGCGCCCGGCTCGCCCGAGGTGGCCGCCGAGGTCGTCGAGCTGCTCGCCCCGACCGGGGTCCTGACCGACCTGGGGGAGTGGGGCCTGGACCACGGGACCTGGTCGGTGCTGGCGCACGTGTACCCGCACGCCGACGTGCCAGTGGTCCAGCTGTCGCTCGACGGCCGGCTGCCGGTCGAGGGGCACCTGGAGCTGGCGCAGCGCCTGGCGCCGCTGCGCGCGGCCGGGGTGATGGTGCTGGGCAGCGGCAACGTGGTCCACCACCTGGGCCGCATGGACTGGGGCCGGCCGGACGACGGCGACGACTGGGCGGTCCAGTTCGACGAGCACGTGCTCGAGATCCTGACCACCGACCCAGGCCGCATCGCCGAGGCCGAGCAGCACCCCGCCTACCGCGCCGCGGTCCCGACCCCGGAGCACTTCCTGCCGGTCGTGTACCTGGCCGGCATGGCGGTGGCCGAGGGGGCCACGCTCACGCCCTTCGCGAAGGGGTACGCCTACGGGTCGCTCTCCATGACGTCGTACCGGCTGGGCTGAGCCGCACCGCCACCGCGGGCGGGCCGGGCGGCCGCGTCAGACGGGGATCCAGACCAGCGAGAGCATCCGCACGCTCACGTCGGTCCGGGAGAGCGTGATCTGCGTGGTGGACACCGCGTCGGCCGCCGCACGCCACTTGTCGTCGATCGCGACGAGCTGGCTGGTCAGCTCCTCCTCGAGCGCGGCCAGGTCGTCGGCCTTCACCAGGACGGCGTTGGCGGCCTCCTCGGCCCGCTGCTGGGCCCGGTTCACCCGGTCGCTGCCGGTCTTGGCCCGCTTGGCGGCGGTGACGATCCCACGGGTCCGGCTGCGGCCGCCCAGGAACCCGGTCAGGAGCGACCCCACACCGTCGACCATGGCGGTCGACTTCGCGTCGGCCACGGCAGCGTGCGCGCCGGCAGCCTTCTGCTCCGCGGTGGCGACGGCGTCCCGGAGCTTGCCGATGCGGGCGGCGAGCCGGACACGGATCTTCTCCGCCTCGGCGTCGGCGGCCGTCTGCGCGGCCTCGTCGCACCGGGCGGCGAACTCGTCGGCCGTCTCGCCGGGCCGCCCGTAGAGCTTGAGCTCGGCGTTGTGGGGCACCTCGAGCACCAGGGTGCGGGAGAGGTGGTCCTTCAACTTGGAGGACAGGTCCGTGTAGAAGGTCTTGGTGTCGATCCGCGCCGGCGTGGGCAGGTAGCGGGCGTCGGCCGGCGGGGCGGCCAGCAGGTCCCGGTCGTCGTGGTCCACGGCGACGGCGGCCGTGACGTCGACGAAGTCGCCGAGGGGCGTCAGGACGGCCTCCCACTCCTGCTCCTGGCGCACGTCGGCCCTGCGGTCGTCGAACATGAGGCCGACCCGCAGCGCGAGGCCCGCCTGGAACCGGTTGCTGCCCGGGACCAGCCCGACCGCTGTGCCCCACGGCGCGGCGGGGTCGACGAACCGGACGGGCACGCCGTCGGCGACCTTGGGCGGGTGGACGGACCCGTCCTCGGACGGCCCGGCCGCGTCCGCGCCGGTCGGTGCCGCGTCCACGCCGGGCGGTGCCGCGTCGACGCCGGGCGGTGCCGTGTCGACGCCGGGCGGTGCTGTGTCGGCCGGCGCAGGGGCGTCCCCGGTGGCCGCGCCCGGGGCGACCAACGGGCCGGCCGGGATCTCCTCGCGGCCGGGCAAGATCGGAAGAGCACACGTCTGAACTCCAGTCACATTCAGAAATCTCGTATG
>CAIYXG010000014.1 GCA_903930035.1 uncultured Actinomycetes bacterium
GGTGCAGCGGACGGTGCCCAGCACGTTGGTGTCGAACATCGACCGGTAGACCTCGAGCGGGGTCTCCTCGACGCTGCCCGCCCCGGTGATGCCGGCGTTGTTGACCAGCACGTCCACGGGCCCGTCGGCCAGGACCTCGGCGAACGCAGCGGCCACCGAGCCGTCGTCGGTCACGTCGAGCCGGACCGGCCGCACAACGTGGCTGCCGGCGGCCTCCTCGATGGCGGCGAGCCCGTTGTCGGAGCGGGCACCGGCCCACACCTGGTAGCCGTCGGCGGCGAGCCGGAGCGCGGTGGCCAGGCCGATCCCGGAGTTGGCGCCGGTGACGACTGCTCGCTGCATAGGGAACCTCGGGGGGTGCGGGGCGCGGCCTGCGCCGGGAGCCCGACGCTACCCGTCGCCGTCGGTCGCCGTCCCCGACGTCGCACGCCCGTCGGCCGTCGGGCCCCGGTCGAACTGCTGGTCGAGGAGCGGGCGCACGGCCTCGGCGACCGCGCCGCCGTCGTCGTAGGTGCGCTCGACCACCAGGTAGGCCGCGTAGCCGCGCCCGTTGTCGATCCACGGCACGGCCCCGTAGGCGCCGGCGTCCTCGACGAACCCCGCCTCGTCGCGGTCGACCCACCAGCCGAGCCCGTACCCGGCCTGGTCCGTGGAGCCGGTCGAGCCGTCGTAGACCTGGCCGATCCGGTCACGCTGCATGCGCTCGACCGCCCGCTCGGACAGCACCCGCGTGTCTCCGCAGGTGCCGCCCCGCAGCTGCATGAGCAGGAGCTGCGCGTAGTCGCGGGGCGTGGTGTAGACGCCACCCTCCATGTTGGGGTTCCGGGTGGGCTGGAGGTTGCCGGGGTCGCCCTGGAACTGGGGCGGGTAGCTGAACGGGCCGTCGGGGCCGATCATCTGGGTGAAGTGGTTGTTGTAGGCGAACGTCGTGAGGCCGCACGGCTCCGTGAAGGTCTCCCGGACCAGCTGGTCCCAGGTCTTGCCGGAGGCCGCCTCGGCCACGGCGCCCGCCACCTGCCACTGGCCGCCGCCGTAGCGGAACTCGGTGTCCGGCGGCACCACCACGTCGTCGTCCTCGGCCGTGGTGAAGATCGTGCGGGCACACTCCTGCAGCGTCCCCGACGCCACGTACTGGCAGATGTACGGGAGGTACGGCGGACCGTCGGTGAGCCCGTAGAGCCCGGAGCTGTTGGAGAGCAGCTGGGCCGGGGTGACGTCCGGGTGCGCCGAGCCCCAGTCCACGACGTCGGCCACCGGGGCGTCCACGTCGAGCACCCCCTGGTCGTCGAGCCGCATGAGGACGCCGGCGGTGAGCGACTTGGACGCCGACGCGATCAGGCTGATGCGCCCGGCGTCGACGTTCCCCGTGTAGTGCTCGTAGACGACCCCCCTGTCCCGCTCGACGACCACGAGCCCGGCCCCGGCCAGGCCCAGCTCGGCAACCTTTGCGTCGAGCCGGGGCCCGACCTTCGTGAAGTCGTACGTGGCCGAGGCCCGACCGGCGGCCCCCGGCGACGTGGTGGTGGGCGCGCTGGCGTCCTTGGTGCAGCCGGCGGCGGCAAGGAGCGTGGTGGCCAGCGCGGCACCGGCGAGCGCACGGCGGAGCAGGGGGAGGGTCATGGCGGGAGCGTACCGACCCTCAGCGGGCCGCGTTCTTGACGAAGTCGTCGAGGTGCTCGCCGTCCAGGCGCGCCGCACCGCTGTGGAACGAGCCGCGGACGTGCCGGCGCAGCGCGGCGTCGTCCGTGCCCCGGGCGGCGGCGTGCCACAGGTAGGCGTCGTGGAAGAGCGTGTCGCCGCGCTCGCAGTAGACGGCCACCTCGCCGGCCACCTTGTCGAACCCCAGCGGCATCTGGACCGGCGGCGCCTCGCCGGTGTGGCCGCCGGCCGGCGGTGCCCCGTCGGGGACCACGGCGCCGTTCGCGTTCGCGAAGGGTGCCGGCGTGCACCACCGGTGGCTCCCCGGCACCACGCGCAGGAACCCGTTGGCGGGGCTCGTGGCGTCGACGTGGAGCGTGAAGGCGACGGCGGGCCAGATGTCCAGGTGCGGCCCGCTCTGCCAGTCGGTGTGCCACCCGATGCGCGTGTAGCCGGAGTCCGGCCCCGGCCGGGCGTCCTGGTAGACGACCCCGAACCGCTGCTGCTCGAGCAGCCAGTGGTCGTCGGGCAGCCAGCGGCCCACGAGGTCGGCCAGCACCGGGTGGGTCACGGCGGCCGTCACCGCCGGCGACAGGTCGGTGACGTAGGTGACGTAGTTGGGCAGCGGCGGCTGGTCGACCTGGTCGTCGACCAGGATCGCCGTGCCGTAGTGGTCAGGGAGCTCGCCCGCCGCCAGGCGCTGCTGGGCCGCGGCGCACTCGGCCTCGACCGTGCAGAGCCCGGACTCGGGAAAAAGGCCGCGCAGGACGGCGAACCCGTGCACCCGGAAGAACTCGACGCACTCGTCGAGCTGGTCGGTGGTGAAGACGCCGAACTGGTCAGGGGAGGTCATGGGGGGGGGGTGGCGTCAGCGCCCGAGGAACTCGTCCCACGGGCCGGTGATCTCGAACGTCGTCCCGACCAGCGCGCCGGCCGCGCCCACCGGGGCGCGCTGCGAGCTGAAGTAGAGCCGGTCGCCCGCCGGGTTGAAGCAGGGTCCGGTGACCTCGCTGTCGGGCTGGTCGGGCACCCGCACCACGACCTGGGACGAGTTGTCGGGCCGGAGCACCACGAGCTCCATGTTCCCGCCGTCCTCGGCGACGAACAGTGCCGCGGACGCCGGGTCCACCCAGATGTTGTCGACCGCGTCGAGCGGGCCGTCGCCGGTCTGGTAGCGGACCTCGAGCAGCTGCGTGTCCACCCGGTAGTGCCAGACCCGTCGGTCGCCCTTGGACGTGAACCAGACGTCGTCGCCCGACGCGTCGATCCCCTCGGGCCCGTCGAACGGAAGGGTGGACGGTACCTGCAGCCGGGTGGGGGTGGTCTGCGCGGACGGGTCGGGCACCTCGGTCCAGGTGACCGGACCGAACCGCGTGGGGCCGGTGGCGATCTCGAGCAGCCCGTCGGACAGGTCGCCGGGGGTGGTGGGGGTGAACCGGTAGAAGCCGCCACCCTGCTTGTCCTCGGTCAGGTAGACCCGGCCGTCGGCGGCGACCGCCGCGCCCTCGTGGGTGAACACGCCGAGCCCGTCGCGGACCTGCGCAGGGACGTTGCCGGTCGGGTCGCACTCCCAGACCTTGCCGCCGCTGAACTCCTCGCCGCTCAGCCACGTGCCCCAGGGGGTGGCCCCGCCCGCACAGTTGAGCGACGTGCCGTCGCAGATCGAGGCGGCCGCGGTGATGGTGCCGTCGGGGGCGAACCGGATGCTGGTCACGCCGCCCGTGCTGCCGATCTCGTGGTTCTCGACCAGGTACCAGCCGCCGGGGACCTCTGGGTCGGGGAACGTGGCGGCGCCGTCGGGGTACCAGCGGTAGGTGAGGCCGGTCGCCGCCACCTCCTGGCCCCCCTGGGCCACGACCCGGCTGGTGAAGCCGGGCATGAGCAGCAGGCCGTTGGGGTCGAGGGCGAGCGGGACGGTGGTGGTCGTGGTCGTGGTCGACGAGGTCCCGGTGGTGGGCACCGTCGTGGTCGTCGGTGCGGGTGGGGCGGGGGTGCAGGCCTCGGTGACGACGGCGGCGACCCCGAGCATCCCTGCCGCCCCGGTCCACCGGATGACGCGCCGGCGGCTGACCGGTGCGCCGAGGTCGTCGAACATCGTGCCCCCTCTGGACCCCGGACCGTCCCACCGGCCGGCGGTCGCTGCGACCCTACCCGTGGCTCACCACCGTGGCGAGGGTCCGTGGCGAGGGCCCAGGTCTACGCGTCGGTCGGCGGGTCGGCACCCTTGGCGACGTCCGGGAAGATGCCCGCCTTGGAGAGGTAGCCCGGGGCGCTGTGGCCCAGCTGGTCCTCGAGCCACGGCACGACGTCGCACGCGGCGGCCAGGTCCACCGAGGTCGCCCAGCCGGACCGGTGGAGCAGGTACACCAGGTCCTCGGTGGGGATGTTGCCGGTCGCATTGGGGGCGAAGGGGCACCCGCCGATGCCGCCGAGGGACGAGTCGAGCACCCGCACGCCGGCCTCGACCGCCGCGACGGCGTTGGCCAGTCCCGTGTTGCGGGTGTTGTGGAAGTGGCACCGCAGCGTGGCGCCAGAGCCGTCCAGGACGTCGCGGGCCAGGGCGACCCGGGCTGCCACGTCGGCCGGGACCGCCACGCCGATGGAGTCGGCGAGCGCCACCTCGTCGGGACGGCCGGCGGCGACCTTCGCCAGCACCTCCTCGAGCCGGGAGAGGTCGACCTCGCCCTCGTAGGGGCAACCGAAGCTGGCAGCCACCGTCACCGACGTGCGGATGCCCTTGGCGCGGGCGCCCTCGACCACGCCCCGGACCTCGTCGAGCAGCGCGGCAGCGTCCATGCCCTGGTTGCGCCGGGCGAAGGTGTCGGTGGCGACGGCCACGGCGTTGACCTCGTCCACCCCGGTCGCCACGGCGCGGCCCAGGCCACGTGCGTTGAGGACGAGCCCGATGTAGCTGGCGCCCAGCGCGCGGGTCTCGTCGTCCGCCAGGAGCGCGGCCATGACCTCCTCGGCGTCGGCCATCTGGGGCACCCGCTTTGGGTTGACGAAGCTGACGGCCTCGACCCGGCGGAGCCCGGCGCGGACTGCCCGGGTGATGAGCTCGACCTTGGCCGCGGTGGGCAGGTGGGTGGGGTCCGACTGCAGCCCGTCGCGCGCCGACACCTCGACGATCTCGACGGACGCGTCACGGGTCTCGGGGGAGGCTGCCATGGAGTCAGTCTGCCTCGCCTGCATCACGTCGAGGCCCTTCCTCGTGTTCTGGGACGTGCTCCGCCGGACGCTCTATGCCCAAGGAATCGGCCGACGGGACGGACCGAGCACGA
>CAIYXG010000015.1 GCA_903930035.1 uncultured Actinomycetes bacterium
GTCCGCACGGGGCACCCCGAGGCGACCGAGCTGCGCCTGCGCCACGTGGCCGGCACGTACCACTGGTTCGAGGTGGTGGGCGTCGACCTGCGCACCGACCCCAACATCGGCGGCGTCGTGCTCAACGCCCGCGAGGTCGGCGACCGCAAGCAGGCGGAGGAGCGGCTCGTGCTCTCCGAGGCCCGGTTCAAGGCGCTGGTCCAGCACTCGACCGACCTGGTCGTGGTCATCGACTCGCACGGCCGGGTGCGCTACGCCAGCCCGTCGGTGAGCGAGGTCCAGGGCGAGGAGCCCGAGGAGCTGCTCGAGCGCATGGCCGAGGACGTCTTCCGCGAGAGCGGCGTCGACTGGCACCACGCCCTCCGGACCGCGGTCGCCGAGGACGGCGGCGCCGCACGCGTGCTGGAGTTCGGGTTCCGCAACAGCGACGGCGAGTGGCGCAACATCGAGACGACGGTCACCGACCTCCGCAACGAGCGGGCCGTGGGCGGGTTCGTGCTGAACGCCCGCGACATCACCGACCGCAAGAAGATGGAGCAGCGGCTCCGCTTCCAGGCGACGCACGACGAGCTGACCGGCCTGGCCAACCGCTCGCTGGTCCTCGACGAGCTCGACGGCATCCTGAGCCGCAACCACGGCGCCACCACGGTGGCGGCGATCTTCCTGGACCTCGACGACTTCAAGGACGTCAACGACTCGCTCGGCCACGCGGTGGGCGACCAGCTGCTGGTCATGATGGCCGACCGCATCCGCTCGATGCTCTCGTTCGGCGACATGGCCGCCCGCATCGGCGGCGACGAGTTCCTGGTGGTGCTCGAGCGCGGCCACGGGGAGCGCGACATCACCGACCTGTGCGACCAGCTGCTGACGACCATCGCCAGCCCCTACGAGATCGACGGCCGGCAGCTGTCGGTGTCGGCCTCGGCCGGCATCGCCTTCGACCACGACCGCACGGCCACCGGCGAGATCCTGCTCCGCAACGCCGACACGGCCATGTACCGCTCCAAGCGCGGCGGGAAGCACACCACGACGGTGTTCGAGCCCTTCATGCACACGGCGTCGTTCGACCGGCTCGAGCTGCGCGCCGACCTGGCCGTGGCCCTCGACGACGACCAGTTCGTCGCCCACTACCAGCCCATCGTGGACCTGGCGACCGGCCGCATCACCGGGACGGAGGCCCTCGTCCGCTGGAACCACCCGCGACGGGGCCTGCTCGGCCCGAACGTCTTCATCCCGCTGGCCGAGGAGACCGGGCAGATCGGCCGGCTGGGCCACTGGGTCCTGGAGCGGGCCTGCACCGACATGGCGGCCTGGCGCTCCGGGCTCGGGGCCGCGGCCGACCACCTGACGATGTCGGTGAACCTGTCGGTGCAGCAGCTCCACGACGACGGGCTGGTGCCGGCGGTGCTCGAGGTCCTGGACCGCACCGGGGTCCCCGCCGACCGGCTGGTGCTCGAGATCACCGAGTCCACCCTGATCACCGACACCGACAAGATCCGCGACCGCATGGAGCAGCTCCGGGCCCTCGGGCTGCGCCTGGCCATCGACGACTTCGGCACCGGCTACTCGTCGCTCGGCTACATCCAGCAGTTCGCCTTCGACGTGCTGAAGATCGACCGGACGTTCGTCGACGGGCTGGAGCGCTTCACGAACCAGCGCATCGTGACCGCCGTGATCGAGCTGGCCAAGGAGCTCGGGGTGCGCACCGTCGCCGAGGGCATCGAGCAGGAGCTCCACGCCGAGCTGCTGCGGGACCTGGGGTGCACGCTCGGCCAGGGCTACCTGTACTCCCGGCCGGTCCCGGCGGCCGAGTTCGCCGAGCTGCTCGTGGGCCCGCTCGGCGCTGCCGTCGCCGCCCCGTCCGTGTGAAGATCAGCGGGTGGCCCCACCCGTCGAGCTGACCGACCCGGACGACCCCCGGTTCGACGACTTTCGCGACCTGCGTCGCGCCGCCGGCCGGCCGGAGCGCGCCGCGGTGGCCCGCACCGTCGTCGTGGAGGGTGCACTCGCCGTCGGCCGCCTGTGCACCAGCCGCTACCCCGTGCGGTCGGTGCTCACGACGCCGCAGCGCGCCGGCGCCGTGCCCGGGGTCCCGGCCGGGGCCCTCGAGCTGGTGGCGTCCCGGGAGCTCCTGGCCGAGGTCTGCGGGTTCGACGTGCACCGGGGCGTGCTGGCGTCGGCCGAC
>CAIYXG010000016.1 GCA_903930035.1 uncultured Actinomycetes bacterium
GACCGAGACCGGCGTCGTCGTCGCACTCCCGGCGCAGTGCCGCGAGCGCCCGCGCGCCGATGGAGTAGAGGTCGCGCAGGAGCAGTCCGGCCGGCTGCTCGAGGAACCACGCTCGCTCCGCAGCGGCGAGCGCGGCCGCGTGCCGCACCACCCGACGCAGGACCGGTGTGAACCGGCGCACGACCGCCCGCCCCCCGACGTCCTGGCCCGCCACCACCCAGAGCCCCACCTGGACCGCCGCCCAGGCCTGCCGGGCGCTCCAGACGACCGCCGAGCACGCCACCGAGACCACGTCCCCCAGGAGTCCCCCCACGCCGGGCACCGGGACCTCCACCCGGCAGCCGCCGTCGGGACCGGACGGATCCGGCGGCCCGCTGGGGCCGACGGGATCGGCCGGCACCCAGGGTCCGGGTCCGGCGTCGTCCTCCCCGGTCGGGGCGAGGTTCACCCGGTCGGCGAGGTCCCCCGGGGCGAACAGGGATGCAGGATCCACGTAGCGGTTCCCCACCCTGACGCCGAAGTGCACCACCCCGACCCCGTGACCGGACCCGGGGTCACCGCCTCCGGACGTCCCGAGCACGGACCCGCCGTCGACCCGGTCGCCGACGCGTACCGCCACCGACGACAGGAACGACACCGTCGTGCGGACGTCGGCACCGTGGTCGACCACGACGTGCATGGCGCCCGCCACCTCGCCGGCGAAGGTGACCACGCCCGGGCCGGCCGCACGCACCTCGGTGCCGGGCGGCACGGCGAGGTCGACCCCCCGGTGCCCCGCCGCGTACTCGGAGGCCCCGGGATCGAAGCCGCGCACCACCGGGCCCGGGACGGGCGGCCGGTCGACGCGCCGGTCGTCGACGGTTTCCGTCCGCCCACCACGCCCTACGGGCCGGGGAACCGGGGCTGGGAGTACGCCACCGTCCCCGGTGCAGCAGTGGTCGCGGCCGGCGACGGCACCGTCAGCTTCGCCGGGCAGGTCGGCCCGGCCTTCGCCGTCACCATCCTCCACGCCGACGGCCTCCGCACCAGCTACTCGCTACTCGAGACCGTGCTCGTCCGGGCCGGCGACGCCGCGCGCCGGGGCGACCCCGTCGGTCGCAGCACCGACCGTCTGCACTTCGGCGTCCGCCGGGGTGAGGTCCATGTCGATCCCGCAACGTTGTTCGCCCCCGTCCGGGGTCGGGCCCGGCTCGTCCCGCTCCGCCGCCGGCCCCGCGCATGGCGTGGCACGTCGGCGCGTCCGGGCGTGCCGACAACGCAGAACACCGGCTGCACCGCCAGGTCCGGCTACACTTGCCCGCCGACCTCCTTGCCGGAGGTCGCCGGCGCGGCCACAGGCCGTGCGGCACAACACCCGATCACGCCCGTGATCACACGCACTCGGGCCCTCCCACGGTCGTCGCACGAGCGACGCCGGGCCCGAGGACGTTCAACCGATGGGAAGGAGAACCTCACATGGCCGTCGTGACCATGAAGCAGTTGCTGGATGCAGGTGTCCACTTCGGACACCAGACCCGCCGGTGGAACCCGAAGATGAAGCGGTTCATCCACGGCGAGAAGTCCGGCATCTACATCATCGATCTGAAGCAGACGCTCAACCGGATCGACA
>CAIYXG010000017.1 GCA_903930035.1 uncultured Actinomycetes bacterium
GCGCATCCCGCCACGGTACCGGTGGAAGACTGCCCCCATGATCTTCGGATGTTTCGTTCCTCAGGGTTGGAAGCTCGAGCTCGCCTCGGTCCCCGACCCCCGTGACCAGTGGGCCCTCACGGTCGAGACCGCCCGTCTCGCCGAGGAGCTCGGCTTCGACTCGGTGTGGGTCTACGACCACTTCCACAACGTGCCGGCCCCGTCGCACGAGACGGTGTTCGAGTGCTGGTCGACCATGGCGGCGCTGGCCCAGGCCACGTCCACGGTCCGGCTCGGCCAGATGGTCAGCTGCGCCGGGTACCGGAACCCGGCGTATGTCGCCAAGGTCACGTCGACCATCGACGTGATCTCGGGCGGCCGCCTCGACTGGGGCATCGGCGCCGGCTGGTACGACACCGAGTACCGGGCGTACGGCTTCGACTACCCGTCGAACGCCGACCGGATCCGCATGCTGCGGGAGACCGTCGAGATCGTGAAGCTCATGTGGTCCGAGCCCGACGCCACCTACGAGGGCCGGCACTTCTCGGTGCAGGGCGCCCAGTGCGACCCCAAGCCGCTGCAGCAGCCGAACCCGCCGGTGTGGATCGGCGGCGGCGGGGAGCAGCTGACCCTGCGGGTGGTGGCCCGGCACGCGGACTGCTCCAACTGGGGCGGCAAGCCGCACGAGTGGGCCCACAAGAACGAGGTGCTCAAGCAGCACTGCAAGGACGTCGGCCGCGACGCCGACGAGATCGTCCGCACCTGGAGCCCCGAGGTGTTCATCCGGGAGACCGAGGCCGAGATCCTCGAGGCCGGCTCGCAGAGCCTCTGGGGCGAGCCGTTCGAGTCGTGGCGGGAGGGCAACCTGGTCGGCACGCCCGAGCAGGTGTGCGAGCGGCTGGCGACCTACCAGGCCCTGGGGCTCGGCGGGGTGGTCCCGTGGTGCTCGGACTACCCGTCCCACGAGACGCTGCGGCTCCTCGGCGAGCAGGTGCTCCCGGAGTTCCGCTAGCCGTTGCGGCGCCGGACGCGGCTCACTCGTAGTAGCGGAAGATGATCTCGGCGACGCACGACGGCTTCTCGGAGCCCTCGCACTCGAAGGTGAAGGTCATGTACACCTGCGCGCCGTTGCCGGGCAGGTCGTCGACCTTGGTGAGCTCGGCCCCCAGCCGCAGGTTGGCGCCCACCGGGACCGGCGAGACGAACCGCACCTTGTCGAGGCCGTAGTTCACACCCATGCGCACGCCGGTGACCGTGGCGATGGTGGGCATGAGGGCCGGGCCCAGCGACAGGGTCAGGTAGCCGTGGGCGATGGTGCCGCCGAACGGACCGTCCTTGGCGCGCTCGGGGTCGATGTGGATCCACTGGTGGTCACCGGTCGCGTCCGCGAACGTGTTCACGCGCTCCTGGGTGATCTCCATCCACTCGGAGTAGCCGAGGTGGGTACCGACAAGTTCCTTGAGTCCGGCGATGCCGTTCACTTCGATGGCCATGGCGCGATCATGGCCCCGGTGGAGGCTCCTGGAAAAGTCCGGTCAGGTGAACCAGATCTTCTGGTGGTCCCTGGACTGCGGGTGGAGCAGCAGCGCGATGAGCGCGTACTCGAACAGCGCGTTGATGACGTTGCCGCCCACCAGGACGTACATCAGGCCCCGGCCCGTGAGGAACATCGCCACGAGCCGCCCGAGGAGGGGCAGGAGCGACGCCAGCACCGCCACCTGGTAGCCCCGCTTCATCTCGTTGGCGATGCCCCAGCCGCCGTAGAGGTTGGCGGCCAGCGTCAGGCCGATGATGAGCGTGACGAGCGCGCCGTTTCGGCCGACCGCCAGGATGCCGATCGCCGCCCAGAAGGCGTTGAAGTAGAGCAGGAACTGGGCGATCGACAGGGTCTGGGGCAGGCGGTTGTTGAACCAGCGGCGGGACGACATGGCTGACAGTGTGCCTGCCCCGCCACCTCCTGCCGTGTCACCCGGCCCGACGGTGCCGGCGCTGGTGCTCGCGGCGGGGGAGGGGCGGCGGCTCCGGCCGCTCACGCTCCTGCGCCCCAAGCCGCTCTGCCCGGTGGGTGGCCGCACGCTGCTCGACCGTGCGCTCGACGCCGTCGGCCCGGCGGCGGCGCGGGTGGCGGTCAACGTCCACCACGGCCGCGACCAGGTCGAGGCGCACCTGGCGGCCCGGGCGGCAGGCGGGGGCCGCGGTGTGTTCGTGTCGGTCGAGGAGCCCGAGGCGCTCGGCACCGCCGGCGCCGTCGCCCACCTGCGGGACTGGCTGGCGGGCGGACCGGTCCTCGTGGTCAACGGGGACACCGTCCACGACGCCGACCTGGCGGCGTTCGTGGCGGGGTGGGACGGCGGTCGGGTCCGGCTCCTGACCCCGACGCCCGGTCCGTTCGGGCCGCGCAGCGGTGTGGTGGCCTCGCTCCTGCCGGCCGCCGTCGTGGCACGGCTCGCCCCCGAGCCGTCGGGCCTCTGGGAATGCGTGTGGCGCGACGCCGTGGCGGCGGGGCAGCTGGAGACCGTCCACCACGACGGGCTGTTCGCCGACTGCGGGACCCCGGCCGACTACCTGGCCGCCAACCTGGCGGTGGCCGGTGCCGGCCGTCCCGACGGGTCGGTGGTGGGCGAGGGCGCACGGGTCGACGGCACCGTGGCGCGCTGCGTGGTCTGGCCGGGCTCGGTGGTGGCGGCGGGCGAGCACCTGGTGGACGCCGTCCGCGCCGGGCACCTCACCGTCCTGGTCCGGTAGTCAGCGGCGGCGGGGACGGTCGACGGGGGTGGCCTCGTGGCCGGCCCGGAGCTGCCCGCACGCCGCGTCGATGGTGGTTCCCCGGGTGTCGCGCACGGTCACGTTGACCCCGGCGTCGAGCAGCTGGTCGCGGAAGCGGCGCACCTCGGCGGCCGACGTGCCGCGCACCTCGTAGCCCGGCGTCGGGTTGAGGGGGATCAGATTCACGTGCGCCCGGACCCGCCGGGCCAGGACGGCCAGCCGGCGTGCGTCCTCGGGCCGGTCGTTGACCCCGGCGATGAGCGCCCACTCGAAGCTGACGCGGCGGTGGGTGGCCTCGACGTACTCCTCGCACGCCACCATCAGGTCCTCGAGCGGCCACCGCCGGTTGACCGGCACCAGCTCGTCGCGCAGCTCGTCGTCGGCCGCGTGCAGCGACACGGCCAGGTTCACCGGCAGGTCGGCCCCGGCCAGCCTGCGGATGCCCGGGACCAGGCCGACCGTGGAGATGGTCAGGTGCCGCGCCCCGATGCCCAGGTCGTCGTGCAGCCGGGTGACCGCGCCCCAGGTGGCGTCGTAGTTGGCCATGGGCTCGCCCATGCCCATGAAGACCACGTTGCCCACCCGGCGGCCGTCGCGGTCGGACGCGGCGCGGCGACGGGCCACGACCACCTGCTCGACGATCTCGCCCACCGACAGGTGCCGCTCGAACCCGGCCTGGCCGGTGGCGCAGAAGGAGCACGCCATGGCGCAGCCGGCCTGGGTGGACACGCACACCGTGGAGCGGTCCTTGTAGTGCATCAGCACCGTCTCGACCCGGGCGCCGTCGGCCAGCTCCCAGAGCCACTTCACGGTGGCGCCGTCGTCGGTGACGGACTCGGCCACGGGGTCCAGGGCGGAGGGGAGCGCGTCGGCCAGCCGCTCCCGCACGGCGGCGGGCACGTTGGTCAGGTCCGCCGGCTCGCGGCCCTGGGCCCAGAGGCCCTCCCAGACCTGGTCGACCCGGTAGCGCGGCTGGTCCGCCAGGAGCTCGGCGAGCCCGGCGCGGTCGACGTCGTAGCGGGTGGTCATGGCGCCGCCCCCGGGAGCGAGTACGCCACGTCCTGGTGGTGGAGGCTGAACCCGAGCGACCGGTAGAGCCCGACCGCCCGCTCGTTGGTCGACTCCACGTAGAGCATCCCGACGGCGAGCGGTGCCCCGTCGACGGTCTGGCGGGAGAGGTGCTCGAGGCCGGTCACGACGAGCGCCCGGCCGAGGCCCCGGACCTGTACCTCGGGGTCGCGGGCGACCACGTAGATCTCGCCCATGGCGGGCTCGTCGGTGGACGCCGGGTGGACCTTGGTCCAGCAGTAGCCGTCGATGCGGCCGCCGTCGTCGGTGTGGACCAGGAACCCCTCGGCCGAGAACCACGGGGCGGCCAGCCGCTCGGCCAGGCCCGCGGCGTCCAGGTCGCCCTGCTCCGGGTGCCACTCGAAGGCCCGGTGGTTCACGTCCAGGAACTCGTCGTCGTCCAGCCCGGGACGGAACGGCCGGCACGGCGCCGGGGCGCCCGCCGACGGGTCGAGGGGCAGTGTGCACCGCAGCTGGAGCACGTGCCGCACGGGCCCGTAGCCCAGCCCGCGCAGGCGGGGCTCGTCGTCGAGCGTGCCGGGGGAGACCCAGAGCAGCCCGTCGTCCCGCACGCGCGCCCGGCCCGCCAGGTCGGCGGGGAGGCCGGCCGGGAGCGGGGAAGTGCCCGGCGTGGGCGGGGTCGCGTCGGTCGGGGCCACAGCCGCCGAAGGCTACCGTGCCCGTCATGGCAGCCACCGGCCCCGCACCTCGCCGGTCCCGGCCGCGCACGCCCAAGGGGCGGGCCAGGGTCGTGGCCGAACGGCTCGCGGACCTGTACCCCGGCGCCGAGTGCGAGCTGGTGCACGCCAACCCGTTCGAGCTGCTCACTGCCACGATCCTCTCGGCGCAGTGCACCGACGTGAAGGTCAACGAGGTGACGCCCGAGGTGTTCCGCCGCTGGCCGACCCCGGAGGACCTGATGGCGGCCGACCCCGAGGAGCTCGAGGAGGTGGTCCGGCCCACGGGCTTCTACCGGTCCAAGGCCAAGAACCTGCAGGGGATGGCGACGCGCCTGGTCGAGCAGCACGGCGGCGAGGTGCCCGGCGCCATGGAGGAACTCGTGGCACTGCCCGGGGTGGGCCGCAAGACCGCGAACGTGGTGCGGAGCGTCGCCCTCGGCCTGCCCGGCCTGCCGGTGGACACGCACGTGCTCCGGCTGTCCCACCGGCTCGGGCTCACCACCGAGACCGACCCCGTGAAGGTCGAGCTGGCGCTGAACCCGTTGGTCCCCGCCGACGAGCGGGGACGGTTCAGCCTGCGGCTGATCCTGCACGGCCGCCGGGTCTGCGGGGCGAAGAAGCCCCGGTGCGGCGCCTGCGCGCTGGCCGACGTCTGCCCGTCGTCGCAGGTCTGAGCGTCCGGGCGGCCCGCCGCCGGGCAGGTGCAGGGCACGGCCCCCGGGCGGCGATCGCTGAATCTGTCGACAGCCATCTGGAGGTGGAATAGCGTGCTCGCAACCAGGGTCCCGCCACCTGGTTGGCGGAACCCGGGCACCCGCCGCCCGGTCCGCCCGCCTGGCGTCCGCCCTTCGGGTCGGGCGCCAGCTGCGTTTTTGCGAGGGGGGCTAGCCCCCCTGGCCGGTGTCCTCCAGGTAGGCCACCACCTTGGCCAGCCGGCGGTTGGCGCCGCGCAGGTGCCGCTCGACCTCGTACAGGTCGGCCAGCAGGTCGTCGAGCGCCGTGCCCTTGACCGCCGAGGAGGCGTCGTCGACCCGGTCCACCGCCTGCTCGAGGGTGGAACGGAGGGAGGCGAGGTCGGCGTGCAGGCTCACGCCGCAGGGTCTAGCAGCCCCGTGGCGCGGCTGCCCGGCCCCAACGCGGTCGCCCCCGGGCGCCGCCGGTCGGTACCGTGACCGCCGTGCTGCGCCGACTCGACCTCCGTGGGGTGACCGACCTCACCGACCGACTGCCCCGGCCCGAGGTGGCGGGGGAGGGGCCGCGCGCGGCGGTCCGCGAGATCCTCGACGCCGTCCGGCAGGGCGGCGACGCGGCGCTGCTCGACCTCACCGAGAAGTTCGACGGCGTCCGGCTCGACTCGGTGCGCGTCCCCGCCGAGGAGATCCGGGCGGCGCTCGACGCCCAGCCCGCCGAGCTCCGCGCCGCCCTCGGGCACGCCCGCGACCGCATCGACGCCCACCACCGCACCCAGCTGCGCCCGCCGACCGTCCACACCGACGACGGCGTCGAGGTGCGGTCGTTCCAGGTGCCCGTGGACCGCGCCGGCTGCTACGTCCCGGGCGGCCGTGCCGCCTACCCCTCGACGCTGCTGATGACGGCGGTCCCCGCCCTCGTGGCGGGCGTGCCCGAGGTGGTCGTCTGCGTGCCGCCCGACCGAGCCACCGGCCAGGTCGCGCCCGTGACGCTCGCCGCCGCCGCGGTCGCCGGCGTGGCCGAGGTCTACGCCGTCGGCGGGGCGCAGGCCGTGGCCGCCATGGCCTACGGCACCGAGTCGGTCGCCCCGGTCGACGTCATCTGCGGCCCGGGCAACCGCTACGTCGCGCTGGCCAAGCAGGAGGTCGCCGGCACGGTCGGCGTCGCCGCCGCGTTCGCCGGGCCGAGCGAGGTCGTGGTCGTGGCCGACGCCTCGGTCCCCGCCGACTTCGCCGCCGTCGACGTGATCCTCCAGGCCGAGCACGGCCCCGACGGCCTGGCGTGGCTCATCACGTGGGACGAGTCCGTGGCCGACGCCGTGACGGACGCGGTCGCCCGCCTGACCGGTGCCGCCCCCCGCAAGGAGGAGATCGCCGCCACCCTGGCCGAGGGTGGCTACGCCGTGCTGGTCGACGGCCCGGAGCAGGCCATGGCGGTGGCCAACCGCATCGCGCCCGAGCACCTCGAGCTGCTCGTCGAGGACCCCGAGGCGCTCGTGCCGCTGGTCCGCAACGCCGGCGCCGTGTTCCTGGGCCCGTGGTCGCCGGCCTCGGTCGGCGACTACCTGGCCGGGCCGAGCCACGTGCTGCCGACCTACGGCTCCGCCCGGTTCTCCTCCGCGCTGACGGTCGACGACTTCGTGAAGCACCACCACGTGGTGCGGCTCGACGGCCCGGCGTTCGACGCCGTGGCCGCGTCGACCCAGGCGCTGGCCGAGGCCGAGGGGCTCGACGCCCACGCGGAGTCGGTGCGGCTGCGCCGCCGCGCCCGGGAGCAGGGGGCGTCGTAGTGGCGCGCCCCGAGGTCCGCGACGACCTGGCCCTCATGGAGGGGTACCACTCGCCCCAGGTGGAGGTGGACGTCCGTCTCAACACCAACGAGGCGCCCGAACCGCCGCCCGCCGAGTTCACGGACGCACTGGCCGAGGCCGTCCGGCAGGTGGAGTGGAACCGCTACCCGGACCGGTCCGCCACGGCCCTGCGGGCCCGCATCGCCGAGGTGGAGGCCGGACCGGTGCCCGGCGGGCTCGACGCGGCCAACGTCCTGGCCGCCAACGGCTCCAACGAGGTCCTGCAGACGGTGCTGCTGGCCTACGGCGGCCCGGGCCGCACGGCCCTCGTGGCCGAGCCCACCTACGCGCTCCACTCCCACATCGCCGGCCTGACCGGGACCGGTGTGGTCACGGTGGACCGGGCCGGGGACTTCTCGCTGCCGGTCGACGAGTTCGTCGCCGCGGTGGCCTCGGCGCGCCCGGCGGTGACGTTCCTGTGCTCGCCCAACAACCCGACCGGCATGGTGGAGCCGCCGGACGTGGTCCAGGCCGTGCTCGCCGCGGTCGAGGCGGTCGACGGCCTGCTCGTCGTGGACGAGGCCTACGGGCAGTTCGCCGAGTGGTCGGCGCTGTCGCTCGTCGCCGAGGACC
>CAIYXG010000018.1 GCA_903930035.1 uncultured Actinomycetes bacterium
GACCGTGTCGGCGCCCCGGGAACGGCGGTACGCCATGGTGGCCGCCTCGGTGAACCGCTTGGCCTCGTCGTAGCAGGACCGTGGCCCCACCGGGTTGACGTTGCCGAAGTACGACTCGTGCTGGGGGTGCACGAGCGGCTCGCCGTAGACCTCGCTCGTCGACGCCACCAGGCACCGGGCGCCCTGCGCCGCGGCGAGCTCGAGCGCGTGGAAGGTCCCGATGCTCCCGGTGCGGAGGATCTCGACCGGGATCCGGCCGAAGTCCACCGGCGAGGCCGGCGAGGCCAGGTGCAGCACGACGTCGACGGTCCCCAGGTCGGGCCACGGGTCGGCCACGTCGGCCTCGTGGAAGCGGAACCCGTCGCGGCCCTCGAGCTCGGCGATGTTGCGGCGCGAGCCGCTCACGAAGTTGTCGAGCCCCACGACCTCGTCCCCGCGGTCGAGCAGGTGCTCCGCGAGGTGCGACCCGATCAGGCCGGCGACACCGGTCAGCAGCACCCTCACCGGCGACCGGTCCCCCGGTAGCGGAACCCCAGGTGGGTCAGGAGTCCCGGCGAGAGGAGGTTGCGGGTGTCGACGACCTGCAGCTGCGACATGCTGGCGGCGACGGCCGCGAAGTCCAGGTCGGCGAACTCCGGCCACTCGGTCAGGACCACCACCACGTCGGCGCCCTTGGCCGCCGCGTAGGCGTCGTCGACCACCTCGACGCCGTCGAGGACCGCGGTCCCGGCGTCCACCGTCGGGTCGCACGCCCGGACCTGCAGCCCGGTGGCGACGAGCCGCCGGAGCACGTCGATGGCCGGCGAGTCGCGCAGGTCGTCGGTCCCGGCCTTGAACGTCAGTCCCAGGGCGGCCACGTGGCCCCCGGGCCCGGCGGCCTCGACGACGGCCGCCGTCACCCGCTCGACCTGGCGCAGGTTGGCGTCCCACACGGCCTGGAGGAAGGACGTGTCGTGACCCGCCGCGGCCGCCACCTTGAGGAGCGCGTTGGTGTCCTTGGGCAGGCAGCTGCCGCCCCAGCCCGGCCCCGGCGACAGGAACGCCTGACCCACCCGGTGGTCGAGGCCGAGCACCAGCAGGACGTCGTCGATGTCGGCGCCGACCGCGTCGGCCACCGCCGCCATCTCGTTCACGAACGTGAGCTTGGTGGCCAGGAACGAGTTGGCGGCGTACTTGGAGAGCTCGGCCGACTCGGGGTCGGTCAGCACGACGGGCGACGCCAGCCGGTGGTGCAGGTACGCGATGCGGTTGGCGGCCTCGCCGTCGTCCGCCCCGATCACGACGCGCTCGGGGTTCAGGAAGTCGCGGACGGCAGAGCCCTCCCGCAGGAACTCGGGGTTCGACACCACCCGCACGTCCTCCCGGCCCACGAGCGCCTCGATCTGGCGGACCGTGCCCACCGGGGCGGTCGACTTGTTGACCAGGATGGCGCCGGGCGCGAGGTGCTCCCGGATGCCGTCGACGGCCGCCTCGACGAACGTGAGGTCGGCCGACCCGTCGGCCGACATCGGCGTCGGGACGCACAGCAGCACCACGTCGCGGCCCGCGACCGCCGCCGGCGCGTCGGTGGTGAACCGCAGGGCACCGCGTGACAGCCCCTCGGCCACCAGCTCGGCGAGGCCGGGCTCGAAGATGGGGATCTCGGCCCGGCCGAGGCGCTCGACCTTGGCCTCGTCGACGTCGATGCAGGTGACGTCGTTGCCCAGGTGGGCCAGGCAGGTGCCCGTGGTCAGACCGACGTAGCCGGTGCCGACGACTGCGATGTTGACCGACATGCGCTGGTGGTCCTCCGCGACTCTCCGGACGGCGGCTCGACAGCGGCCCGGTCACAGGCTCCCCCTCGAGCCCACTGCCACTCTAACGGCGCGCTCCTTCGGTCCCGACGAGTGGAACGGAGCAGGGAGATCTGCCCAGCCGGCCGCGCTAGCGGCAGGCGGCGGCGCGCTCGGGGTCGGTGGGCACGACCCCTGGGGGCGCAGGACGATTGACGTCGTCCGCGCTCGGCGCACTCGTCACAGTGCCGCCGGGCACGCTCGTCGAGGTCGCACCGGCGTCGGAGGTACCCGGCGCGGTGGTGCTCGGCGCGGTGGTGCTCGGGGCGGACAGGGGCGCAAGGCCCGGCGGCAGGTCCTCGTA
>CAIYXG010000019.1 GCA_903930035.1 uncultured Actinomycetes bacterium
CGAACTGCGGCTCGGCCAGCTTGATGGAGATGATGGCGCTGAGCCCCTCGCGGATGTCCTCGCCCTGGAGGTTGGGCTCCTTCTCCTTGAGCAGGCCGGTGTCGCGGGCGTACTTGTTGACGGTGTTGGTGAGGGACTTCTTGAAGCCCTCGACGTGCATGCCGCCCTCGATGGTGTTGATGCCGTTGGCGAACGAGTGGAGCCCGTCGGTCTGGAAACCGGTGTTCCACTGGAAGGCCACCTCGACCTCCATGGCGGCGGCGGGGTCCGACTCGTCGGCCGCCTTGAAGTAGCCGACCTCGGGGAAGAGCGGGTCCTTCGACTCGTTCACGTGGAGGACGAAGTCCCGGATGCCGCCCTCGTAGCAGAACACCAGCGGCTCGGTCAGCGAGGCGTCGGGCCGCTCGTCGGTGAAGGTGATGCGCAGGCCGGCGTTGAGGAACGCCATCATCTGCAGCCGTTCCGTGAGGGTGGTGGCCCGGAACACGACCTCGTCGAAGATGGTCGGGTCGGGCCAGAACCGGACGGTGGTCCCGGTCCTGGGGGAACCGTCCTCACCGGCCGGGGAGTCGCCGATGGGCACGAGCTTCTGGTCGGGCCGGCCACCGTCGGTGAACGACATGCCGTAGCGGGTCCCGTCACGGTCGATCTCCACCTCGACGCGGGTGGACAGCGCGTTCACCACCGAGATGCCGACGCCGTGGAGGCCGCCGGAGACCTTGTACCCGCCACCGCCGAACTTGCCGCCGGCGTGCAGCACCGTGAGGACCACCTCCGCCGCCGTCATGTCCTCGTACTGGGAGTGCGGGTCGACCGGGATGCCACGGCCGTTGTCCACGACCTCGCAGCCACCGTCGGCCAGGAGCCGCACCTCGATGTGGGTGCAGTAGCCCGCCATGGCCTCGTCGACGGAGTTGTCGACGACCTCGTAGACCATGTGGTGCAGACCGTTCGGGCCGGTGGAGCCGATGTACATGCCCGGGCGCTTGCGGACGGCCTCCAGGCCCTCGAGGACCTGGATCGAGTCAGCGCCGTAGCTGCTGGGCTTCGCGGACAAAGGGGCCTCCCCAGAGGTGGTGATCGGGTGTCCTGCTACCGCGGCCCCTCGGGCTTCCCACCGCCCACATGGCTGTGGACAAAGATGTGGAAAACTCTGTGGAGAACGGCGGCTGAACCAGGCCGTACCCTACCACTCCGGACCGACATCCCGGGGTCATCCGACCGGGTTTCGGTCCCCGGTTTTTCCTTGTGGTTACTGGGATCCCGGGGTCTCGCCCGAATCGTCCGCAGCGGTCGCCTCGAGGGGTCCGACCCGCACCTCGACGCGGGTCACCTCCGCTCCCCCGCAGACGGCGTTCACCGCCGCGGCCAGGTCCGCCGCGGACCACCGGAGGTGCTCGGCGACCGCCGGGTCCTGGGCCACGACCAGCAGGACCCCGTCACGCAGCGAACGGGGCTGCGCGTGGGGCGCCAGCCGCGTCCCGACGAGCTGGCTCCAGCTCTCCTCGACCTGGGCGAAGGTGTCGGCACGGGCCAGGCCGAGCGTGCGCCGGAGCCGGTCCACGGAGGTCGAGACCGGACGGATCGATCGCCGGTCGTCCGGCAGCGGTTCCCAGCCCATGGGTGCAACGTAGTTGGCGCCGGCGACGTGAGTGGCGGGACCGGCGGTCGCCGCTAGCCGGGCGTGAGCGCACCGGTCGTGACCTGGAGGACCAGGTCCGCCGACGCCCCGGGCGGCAGGTCCGTCGCGGACGACAGCAGCGTCTGCCCCGCCGGGAGGGCCGCCAGGAGCGCGGCGGACCGGTCGTGGTCCAGCTCCGAGAACACGTCGTCGAGGAGCAGCACCGGCGGGACCCCCGTGCGGTCGGTCACCAGCCGGTGGACACCCAGACGCAGTCCGAGGGCGAGCGACCGCTGTTCGCCCTGGGAGGCGTGGGTCCGCGACGGCATGTCGTTCAGCTCGACGAGCAGGTCGTCACGGTGCGGGCCGACCAGCGTGGTACCACGACGGACGTCGTCGGGCCGCGACCTCGTCAGTGCCGCGGCCAGGCCCTGGTCCGTCCACTCGCTCACGTACCGCAGCGTCACCCTGGCCTCGGTGCCGGCGACGTCCTGGTAGGCGCGGGTCACGACCGGGCCCAGCCGGGCCGCCAGGTCCTGGCGCAGCCGGGTGAGCTCCTCCCCGGACTCGGCCAGCTTCTGGTCCCAGACCTCCAGCGTGAGGGCTGCCGCCTCGTCGAGCCGGCCCTTGGACTGCTTCAGCAGGGCGTTCCGCTGCCGAAGGGCCTTCTCGAACCCGCTGCGGACGGCGTCGGTGGCGGGACGCTCCACGACCAGCGCAGTGTCGAGGTAGGAGCGCCGCACCTGTGGCCCGCCCTTCAGGAGCTCCAGGTCGTCCGGGGCGAAGACCGTGACCCGCAGCGCCTCCACCAGGTCCCGTGCCCGTTGGAGACGCTGCCGGTTCACCAGCACCCGGTTCCTGCCGGACAGGTTGATCTCGGCCTCGATCAGCTGCTCCCGGCCGTCCGTGAGGACCTGGCCCCGCACCACCGCCGACGCGGCGCCGCGCCGGACCAGTGCGTCCGCCGGCGCACCGCGGAACGACTCGAGCGTGGCGAGGTAGGCGACCGCCTCGAGCATGTTGGACTTGCCCTGGCCGTTCCGGCCCAGGAAGGCCGTCAGCCCCTGGGGGAGCTCCAGGTCGACCATCGGGTACGACCGGAAGTCGTTCAGCCAGATGTGCTGGAGGTGCACCCGGTGCCCGAGCGGGCCTAGAACTGGTCGCCGGCGGGACGACCCACGGCCCCGGTCGGGATCTTCTGCGGCATGAGGATGTAGCGGAAGTCCTGGCTCCCGACGGCCTCGAGGCGGGCCGGCTTGAGCGGACCCTGCATGAACAGCTGGACCTCGTCCTCGGCGATCAGCTCGAGCCCCTCGTAGAGGTACTCCGGCTTGAACCCGATGACCATCTCCTCGCCGTCGTACTTGGCGTCGATCTCCTCGGTGGCGACACCCACGTCGGGGGCGTCCACGCGGAGCTCCACCGCGTCGCTGCGAAGGGTGAGCAGGAGGGGCGTCTCGGCCTGGGCCATCAGCCGCATGCGCTTGACGGCGTCCATGAACACCACCCGGTCGATGGTGAGCTGGTTGGGCTGGTCGGCGTTGAGCAGCCCCTCGTAGGCCGGGAACTCCAGGGCGATCAGCTTGGTCTGGAGGCGGACCGAGTCGACCATGAAGGCGGCGCCGTCGGCTGCCAGCACGACGGTGACCTCTGAACCTCCCTCGAGCAGGCGGGCCAGCTCGCCGAGCGCACGGGACGGCACGATGACGTGCTCGCCCTCGTCGAAGACCTTGGTGCCGGGGAAGTCACGGATGGCCATGCGGAAGGTGTCGGTGGAGACCAGCCGGAGCGACCCGTTCTCCGTGGTCATCTTCACGCCCATGAGCACGGCACGAGAGTCGTCCTTCGACGCCGCCCGGACGACCTGCTTGAGACCGTCGGCCAGGTCGGCCGTGGCCAGCTTGATCTCCTCCCCGACCGTCTCGGCCGGCACCGGGTAGCTGACCGCCGGGACCTCCTGGAGGCGGAACTCCGAACGACCGCTGCGGACGGTGAACCACTCGTCGCTCGACTCGACCTCCACCATGCCCAGGTCCAGCGACCGCACGACGTCGACGACGATCTTCGCCTGGACGACGGCCACGCCGTCCTCGAGCCCCTTCACGGACTCGGTGTCGGACAGCAGCAGGTCGCCGTCGGAGCCGATGGCCGTGAGCGTGTCACCCACGACGCTCAGATGGATGCCGGCCCAGTGGCTGTGCGCCGCCGCGGCGGCCGCCCGACCTGCCGTGCTCAGCGCCTTGACCAGCAGGTCTCGATCACAACGGAACTTCACTGTCGTTCCCTTTCCCCAGTGCTTGGCCCGTCGATGTTGTTCATCAAGCAGTCGTAGTAGTGGGCCTTGTGGATTGTGGGAAACCTAGCCGAGCCCTTACGGGGCGCCGACCGGTCGTCCACACCGTCGCGTGCACGTCCACACGACGTCCTCGGAATTACACGTATGTCTGTGGAGCGAGCCCGGTCGTCGGGGAGCTCTCCCCGTCGCGATTCCGCTCCCATCGCGGTCGCGACCGCGCTCGCACGGCCAGGTTGTCCACCGGCGGACCGGCAGTTATCCCCCGTCGCTGTTCCCGCGGTTGATCGTCTGGATGAGCGCAGTGACGTCGTCGTAGATCTCGCTGCGCTCCTTCATGAGCGACGAGACCTTCTCGTAGGCGTGGATCACCGTGGTGTGGTCCCGGCCACCGAACTCCTTGCCGATCTGTGGGTAGGAGAGGGCGGTCAGCTCCCGGCAGACGTACATCCCGATCTGCCGGGCGTGCACCAGGTCCCGGGTGCGGCTCTTTGACGTGAGCTGGCTCACCTCCAGGCCGAACATCTTGGCCGTCTCCTCCAGGATCAGCGCCGGTGTGATCTGTCGCGGCTTGTTGGACCCGATGGTGTCCCTGAGGATCTCGCTCGCCATCTCCTCGGTGACGTCGGTGTTGTTGAGCGTCGCGTAGGCACCGACCCGGATGAGGGCGCCCTCGAGCTCCCGGATGTTGTCGTCCACGTTGTTGGCGATGAAGTTCAGGACGTCGTCGGGCACCTTGGAGCCGGCCTGCTCGCCCTTCTTGCGGAGAATCGCAAGGCGGGTCTCGAAGTCGGGCGGCTGGATGTCGGTGATGAGCCCCATCTTGAAGCGGCTGCGGAGCCGGTCCTCGAGGGTCGCGATGTTGTCCGGCGGCCGGTCGGAGCTCAGGACGATCTGGCTCTGGTTCTCGTACAGCGTGTTGAAGGTGTGGAAAAACTCCTCCTGCAGCTGCTCTTTGCCCTCCATGAACTGGATGTCGTCGACCAGGAGGACGTCGATCTCGCGGTACCGGCGCTTGAACTCGGGCTGGGAGTTCTTCCGGATGGCGTCGACGAACTCGTTCAGCAGCGTCTCGGTCGAGATGTACCGGACCCGGTAGCCGGGGTAGTTCTCGGTGACGTAGTTGGCGATGGCCTGCAGCAGGTGGGTCTTGCCCAGGCCGGCACTGCCGTAGATGAAGAGCGGGTTGTACGACCTGGCCGGGGTCTCGGCCACCGACAGGGCCGCCGCGTGGGCGAAGCGGTTGGAGGGCCCGATCACGAACGTCTCGAAGGTGTACCGGCGGGTGGCGGCGTCCGACTTCTGCACCGTGGGGGCGTCGGAGGCCGAGGTGGACGGCACGTCCACAGGGTCGAAGGTCTCCCCGTGGTTGGCGTCGACCTCGATCGCCATGGAGAGCTCGGGGAACCCGGCGTCGGCGACGGCCGCCTCCACCAGGCCGATGTACCGCTGCTCGATGCGCTGGCGGATCATCTGGCTGGGGGCGCTGATGGTCAGCAGGTCGTCGGTGAGGTCCCGGAACGAGACGTCCTGGAACGTCGAGGCCCAGACCGTGTCACTCACCAGGTCGGCAAGGTTCGCGGCGGCCTGGGTCCAGATCGCGAGTCCGTCCTGCTGCACGTGGTGCCTTCCTTCAGCCGGTCCACAGACAGGTCCACAATCTGTGGAAAAGCCTGAGAACCCTTGCGATTCATGGGATGTCGTCCTGCGGGATCCCCTCGCCGAATCCAAGCTCCGACCGGGTGACCCCCCACACCGGACGGAGCGCCGAACGTAGTGAGGGGCCCGGGGCCGCGCAAATTTTCCACAGGCCGGGCTGACCGGACTCCCATGGTGGCTGGTGAGGTGTCCAGTGGCCGTCGGCGCCATGTTTGGCGCGGAGCCACCGCGGCTCCTAGGGTGGGCGGCTGCGCTGTCGCGCTCCGTCCACCTGGGCGGGTGGTAGTCGAGGCTCTGATGGCCGACCACTGCCGACAGCACCGGTCGTGACCGGTTCCGCATCACGCACCAGGAGTCACAGTGAAGCGTACGTACCAGCCCAACACCCGCCGTCGTGCCCGCAAGCACGGGTTCCGCCACCGCATGTCGGACCGCGCCGGCCGTTCGATCATCAAGGCCCGTCGTCGCCGCGGCCGGCACCGCCTGTCTGCTTGATCGATCCGATCACCGACCGTGCTGACTTCCAAGCACTGCGGTCGAGCCGGCGACGAGGGTCCAGCGGGCCCGTCGCAGTGGTCGTCCTGGAACGACCGGACGCCGATCGAGCTGCTGTTGCCTTTGCCCTCCCGCGTCGGGTCGGCTCTGCCGTGACGCGCAACCGGGTCCGACGCCGCCTCCGGGCAGTCTGCCGTGAACTCACGGAACGCGGTGAACTTCCTGTTGCCTCCTACCTTTTCATGGCTCGTGGCGACTGCGTCAACATCCGCTTTGACGCCCTGCGTGGCCATGTCACGTACGCCGTCGGCCGGGCCACCGGTGCCGGATGACCATGATGGCGGAGCACCCGCACCCGGGTCCGGCCGGTCGTGAGGTCCAGATCGAGACGGCGTCCGGGCCGGTCGTCGTGGTCCCGTCCTTGCCGGCGCGGGCCCTGGTCAAGATGGTCTCGGCCTACCAGCACGCTGCGTCCGGCCGGCCGTCCCCCTGCCGCTACGTCCCGAGCTGTTCCACGTACGCGATCGAGTCGCTGCAGGTCCACGGGGCGGCCCGCGGTTCCTGGTACGCCGCCCGACGTCTTGCTCGTTGCCATCCCTGGGGGTCGCACGGTCACGACCCCGTCCCAGACCCGAGGAGGGGCTGATGTTTGAAGGCTTCTTTGACCTGTTGGGGTCGATCCTCAACTTCTTCTACTCGATCGTCCCCTTCCAGAACCTGAAGTACGGACTCTCGATCATGCTCCTCACCGTCCTGGTAATGGTCGTGATCACCCCGCTGACCATCAAGAGCACCAAGTCCATGCTCCAGATGCAGCGTCTGCAGCCGGAGATGAAGCGGATCCAGTCCATGTACAAGGACGACCGTGAGAAGCAGAACGCGGCGCTCATGGAGTTCTACAAGGAGAACCAGATCAACCCGCTCGGCGGCTGTCTGCCCGTCGTGGTCCAGATGCCGGTGTTCATCGTGATGTACCAGCTGCTGCGGGGCCTGACGGCCCGCCTCGGCGGCATGGGCAGTGGCACGGGCCACATCGTGGCCCAGAGCTCGCTGGGGGAGAACCTCACCCCCTGGATCGCCACGAAGCAGGACTTCCGGCCGGTGCACCTCAACGAGTCGACGGAGCTCTACCAGGCACTCTCCAAGACCTACCGCATGGGCTTCCTGGGGATGGACCTGTCGCTCTCGGCGAGCCAGGTCCTCAAGACCGGCCTGCTGCTGACCATCCCCTACTTCGCCCTGCTGCTCATCATGCTGGTGACCGGCATCTACCAGAACAAGCAGCTCCAGTCCCGCAACACCTCGGGCAACACCAACCCGCAGCAGCAGGCGATCATGAAGGCGATGCCGTTCTTCCTGCCGGTGTTCTCCTTCGGGTTCCCGGCCGGCCTGGCGCTCTACTGGTGCACGCAGAACCTCTGCCGGATCGGGACGAACGCCTACATCACGCGGAGCCTCTACCGGAACGAGCACGACGACGGCGTGGTCGAGACCACAGCCACCGAGACGCCGAAGAAGGCCAAGGGCGCCACTACGAAGGGCGGTCAGAAGTCGCTGCCCGCCAAGTCGGGCCCGGCCGCCAAGAAGGGCGGTGCGGCGTCCAAGAACGGTACGAAGCCGGCCGCGCCGCGCGGGCCCGGCAAGAGTGCGAAGAGTCAGGCCGCTCACTCCAAGAAGAGCGGCGGACCGTCGTCAGCGAGGCCCTCAGGCAGTTCTGGTGGCCGGAAGTCCGGTGAGCCGCGAGGCGGCCCCGACAAGAAGAAGGGATAACCCATGGAATGGGTCGAAACTACAGGTAAGACCGTCGACGAGGCCAAGGACCTGGCGCTGGACCAGCTGGGCGTCGACCACCAGGACGCCGAGTTCGAGGTCCTCGAGGAGCCCAAGACCGGTCTGTTCGGCCGTGTCCGTGGTGAGGCACGTGTGCGGGCCAGGATCGCCCCCAAGTCCCCCCGGCCCAAGAACGACCGCCGTCGCGGTGGTCGCAGCAAGGGCAAGGGCGACGGCGAGGGCCGCTCCAACCAGGGCGGTGGCCAGCGCTCGGAGGGCCGTTCCCCGCAGCGGGACGGCCAGAAGTCCGGCGCCTCGCCGGCTGCCCGCCCCAAGTCCCAGAACGACGCCCCCAAGCGGGAGTCGAAGCCAAGAGAGGAGCGCCCACCCATGGACGCCGAAGAGCAGTGCAGGGCGGCGACCGAGTTCCTCTCGGGCCTCGTCACAAGCTTTGGTCTGACTGCCGAGGTCCACGCGGACCTCGACGCTGACGACTACCTGAACGTTGGGGTGAAGGGTGAGGGTCTCGGTCTGCTGATCGGCCCGGGCCTGAACACCCTGGACGCGCTGCAGGAGCTCACCCGCAACGCCGTGCAGCGCCAGGCTGACGGCCGTGACTACGGCCGTGTCGTCGTGGACGTCGACGGGGTCCGTGCCCGCCGGAAGGCGGCGCTCGAGCAGTTCGTGGCCGACGCCGCCAAGAAGGTCGTCGAGACCGGCGACACCGTGGTGTTCGAGGTCATGTCGAGCGCCGACCGCAAGGTCGTCCACGACACCGTCGGTGACCTCGACGGCGTGGTCTCCGGTTCCGAGGGCGAGGACCCTCGCCGCCGGGTGGTGCTCAAGCCCGCGTGACCTGCGTCGGGCACGTCCTGCGCCGGCCTGCCCCGTCCTGCTGCGGATGAACACGGTCGACGAGCTCCTCGGGCACCCCTTCGGGGTGCCCGAGCCGCGTGCGGCCGCCCTCCAGGCTGCGCTGGAGCAGAGCAGGGAGCTGGGTTTCCTCGGTCCCGGACCTGCTGTGTTCCACGTGGAACACGCGCTCCTGATGGTCTCGATGACCCCTGAGGAGGGCCGCCTGCTCGACCTGGGGAGCGGGGGCGGGGTCCCAGGACTGGTGGTTGCGACGGCCCGGCCCGGGCTCCAGGTGGTCCTGGTGGACGCCATGGCGAAGCGCTGTGACTTCCTGGTCTCGGCGGTCCACCAGATCGGCCTGGAGGACCGGGTCACGGTGGAGCACGGCCGGGCAGAGGTGCTGGCCCGCAGGGACGACCTTCGCGCAGGCTTCGACATGGTCGTGGCCCGGTCGTTCGGCCCGCCGGCCGCCACGGCCGAGTGCGCTGCCGGGTTTGTGCGCCAGGGTGGCCGGGTCCTGGTCTCCGAGCCTCCCGTGGACGACCCGGGACGGTGGCCGCCGGGTCCGCTGGCCGAGCTCGGCCTCGAGGTCGTGGCCCGCCGCTCGGACGAACGGGCCTCGGTGGTGGAGATGGTCCTGCGGGAGCTGAGTGGGCCAGAGGTGCCCCGCCGGGACGGGGTGCCGGCCAGAAAACCACGCTGGTAGCGGCGGACCGGGCGCAGATCGGGGCGCCGATCGGGGGTGCTGAGCGGGGAGTGTTCCACGTGGAACACCGGGCTTGACCGGCCGGGCCGGCCCGGGAAGGATGGGCGCCGGCACGCTCTGGCCCGCCCGAGCGCCTCTCCGACGCCGACGAAGGGTCCACCACGGATGTCTGACGACACCCCCCGCGACAACCCGATCGACACCCCACCCGGCCCCTTGTCGCCCGAGAACGCTGTTACAACTGGGTCCTCGGCGTCAGAGGAGGAGCTGGACACCGACCCCGACGAGCTGCCCGACCACGTCGCCGCCCAGGTGCTGTCGGCGCCGGCCACCACGCCCACCGGCCGTCGGGTCCCGCCGCTGCCGCGGCTCATTGCCGTGGCGTCGCAGAAGGGTGGTGTCGGCAAGACCACCACGAGCATCAACCTGGCAGCGTTCCTGGCCGAGCTGGGCCACCGGGTGCTGGTGGTCGACCTGGACCCGCAGGGCAACGCCACGACCGGGCTGGGGTTCGACCGACAGTCGCTGGAGCACGACCTCTACGAGGTGCTGATGCACGACGCCCCGCTCATGGACGTGGTGCGGCCCACCTCGGTCGAGGGGCTGTTCTGTGCGCCGTCCGGGACCCACCTCAAGGATGCCGAGCTCGAGCTGGTACCGGCGATCGGTGGTGAGATGCGGCTCCGCACGGCCATGGCCCAGGCGGAGAACGAGTTCGACTACGTGCTGATTGACTGCCCGCCCTCGTTCAGCCTGCTGACCAAGAACGGCCTGGTGGCGGCCAAAGAGGTCCTGATCCCCGTGCAGTGCGAGTACTACGCCCTCGAGGGCCTGGTCCAGCTGCTCGACCACGTCGACGAGGTCCGCCGGTACATGAACCCGGCCCTCCAGGTGACCACCATCGTGCTCGTCATGTACGACGGGAGGACCCAGCTCGCCCAGGCCGTGGTGGAGGACGTGATCCAGCACTTTGGCGACAAGGTCTGCCGGAACAAGATCCCCCGGACCGTGAAGCTTGCCGAGGCACCGTCCTTCGGCGAGCCGATCAGCGTCTTTGCACCCAGTTCCCGTGGTGCGGTGGCCTACAAGGAACTTGCCAGGGAGGTCAGTGGTGTCGCGTAAGGGTGGACTTGGTCGAGGGTTGGGGTCGATCCTGCCCCCGGCCGCAGAGGGCAGCACGGGTGACGGGCTGCGGATGGTGCTGGTCGAGCAGGTCCGGCCCAACCCGCAGCAGCCGCGCAAGGTGTTCGACGACGACGCGCTGGCCGGCCTGACGGAGAGCGTCCGGGAGATGGGCGTGCTCCAGCCCGTCCTGGTGCGGCCCGACGGCGACGGGTACGTCCTGATCGCGGGTGAGCGCCGTTTCCGTGCGGCACAGCGGGCGGGACTTGTCGAGATCCCTGCCGTCGTGCGGTCGGTCGACGACCTGGGCTCGTTGGAGCAGGCGCTCGTGGAGAACCTGCACCGGCAGGACCTGAACCCGCTGGAGGAGGCCGCGGCCTACCAGCAGCTCATCGAGGACTTCGGACTGACCCAGGAGCAGGTGGCCCGGCGGGTGGGCAAGACCCGGCCGACGGTGGCCAACCACCTGCGGCTCTTCCAGCTGTCGCCGACCGCCCAACAGCTGCTGGGGGAGGGAGCCCTCACGTTCGGCCACGCCCGTGCGCTGCTCGGCCACCCGGACCGGGCCTACCAGGACGCACTGGCCCGCAAGGTCGTGGCCGAGGGTCTCAGCGTGCGCGAGGTCGAGGCCATGGTGAAGGAACGGCTGGACCTCGAGGCGGGTCGGGACCCCGGCGCCGGGACCGGCGGTCGGACCAGGCCGGCCAAGGACCGTCCGGCCGGGGTCGTGGAGATGGAGAACCTCCTGGCCGACCGCCTGGAGACCAAGGTCCACATGTCGGTCGGGGCCAAGCGCGGCAAGGTCACCATTGAGTTTGCCGACTTCGACGACCTGGAGCGGATCGCCCGGATCATCATCGGCGGCTGACCCCAACGCTCGTCCACAACCTGTGGATAAACCTGTGCGGAATCGAACCTCCAGTGGAGGTCGAGCAGCGCCCGCACCTCGCAGGTCTCAACCAGTGGTCGAACCGTGATGTCGCACCTGCAGCGTCCGGGACGGGCGTGCTCTGGTGCTCAGTCCAGCGCAGCGATCCAGCCGTCGACGGCCTGGTAGAGCGCAGCGACCAGCTGGTCGGGGGCGCCGGCCACGAGGTCCACCGGGCCCATCTCCAGCAGGACGGCCGGGGCCCTGGTCTCCCGGAGCAGGGGGACCTGCATCCCGGTCGCAGTGCCGGCCGGCCAGCCCGGGAGCCGCGGGAGCTCGTCGACCAGCCGTTCGGCCAGCTGCTGGCCGCCGTAGGAGACGAACCCGGGGACCTCGAAGTAGGTCGCCTGCACGGTCGCGGCGGTCCCCAGCACGAGACCCAGCACCAGGTCCGCCCCGAAGCGGTTGGCCTCGTCGGCCTGGTCCTCCCAGGAGCCGTCCAGGACGACCGCCGCACCGCCGACCGACTCGACCTTGTCGGCCAGGGCCCGGGCCAGCGAGCGGGTCTCGGGGCTGCCGGCGACGGCGAGCCGCAGCTCGATCAGCCCGTCCTTGAGCTGGCGGAGCCGCTCCCGCTCACGGACGCCGGCCACGGTCGACCGGCCGGCGCGGCCCTCGAGCCGCTGCAGGGCCTGCACGGTCTCGGGTCCGCAGACGTCGTCGGCGACCAGCCCGGCGTTGCGCTGGAAGTCCCGCACGGCCAGCTGGGTGGAGGGTCCGAAGATCCCGTCGACCCGGCCGGCGTCGAACCCGAGGCTGCCCAGCCGGAGCTGGAGCTCGGAGACGTCCTTGCCCCTGGTCATGGGCGAGACCAGGCAGAGGAGCCGGTCGCCGAGCTGGAACTCTGCCTCCACCACCCGGTCCCAGGTCACCTGGTCGCAGATGCCGGTGCCGGGCATGCCGTGGTCGGCCTGGAACCGCTGGAGTGCGGCAGTGGTGCCGGCGAGCAGCTCGGCGGCCGGGTCCTCGCCGGTGGGGTAGCCCGCGGCGCGCAGGCGGCGCTGGAGCTCGGCGACCTCAGGCCCGGTAGCGCCGGGGTCGAGCGGGAGTGGAGGCATGGGCGGCGGGTGCCCGTCGCGGCCGAGCGACCGGGACGGCTGCGGGAACGACCAGCGTCAGAGGTACTGGTTCAGCTCGGAGAGGAGCTGGTCCTTGCCCTTGGCGCCGACGATCTGCCCGACCTTCTGACCATCTTTGAAAACGATCATGGTGGGGATGCTCATCACTTCAAACTGTCGGGCAAGGTCCGGCTGCTCGTCCACGTTGACCTTGGCGATCCGCAGCCGGTCGGCCTGCTCGTCGGCGATCTCGGCCAGGACGGGGGCGACGGCCTTGCAGGGACCGCACCACTCGGCCCAGAAGTCGACCAGCACGGGGGTGGCGGAAGAGTTGACCTCTTCGCTGAACGTGGCGGTGGTGAGGTCCGTGATCGATCCCGACATGACGTGTCCTTCGCAGTTCCGTGCCCCGAGGGGCAAGAGGAGGGTGGTGCTGTACGTGGGGAGAACCCGCAGGGGCAGTCTGCCATTCCGGGCCGTCGGCCCGGGACACTACGAGGCGTCGTGCTGGGCCTCGAGGAACCGCTCGGCGTCGATCGCCGCCATGCACCCGCTGCCGGCTGCCGTGATGGCCTGCCGGTAGCGGTCGTCCTGCAGGTCGCCGCAGGCGAACACCCCGTCCACGCTGGTCAGCGACGTGGCGCCCTGGGTCTGCACGTAGCCGTTGGGCTGCAGCTCGAGCTGGTCGGCGAAGAGGTCGGTGTTGGGGCGGTGCCCGATGGCCACGAACACGCCCGTGAACGGGTGCGCCGTGGTCTCGCCGGTCACGGTGTCGCGCACCAGGACCTGCTCGACCTTCGACTCGCCGACGATGTCCTCGACCACGGAGTTCCACAGCCACTTGATCTTCTCGTTGGCCATGGCCCGGTCCTGCATGATCCGTGAGGCGCGCAGCTCGTCACGGCGGTGGATCACGGTGACCGTGCGGGCGAACCGGCTCAGGAACTGGGCCTCCTCGAGGGCGGTGTCGCCGCCGCCGACCACGCAGATGTCCTGGTCCCGGAAGAAGAACCCGTCGCAGGTCGCGCACGCCGACACGCCGTGGCCCATGAGGCGCTGCTCTCCCTCGAGGCCGAGCATGAGTGCCTGCGCGCCGGTGGCCAGGATCACGGCGTCGGCCGTGTAGGTCGGGTCGCCGTCAGTGGCACCGACCCACATCCGGAACGGGCGCTCGCCCAGCTCGAGCCGGCTGACCTTGGCGGTGATGATCTCGGTGTCGAACCGGACCGCCTGGGCCCGGAAGCTGGCCATGAGGTCGGGCCCCATGACCCCGTCGGGGAAGCCGGGGAAGTTCTCGACGTCGGTGGTCAGCATGAGCTGGCCGCCGGGCTGGTCGCTGGTCGAGGAGGGTTCGCCCTCGATCACCAGGGGGGCCAGGTCGGCCCGGGCGGCATAGATGGCGGCGGTGAGGCCGGCGGGACCCGAGCCGATGATGACGACGTTGCGGTGCTCAGACATGGCGACTTGCTCCAGAAGGGCGGAATTGCAGGGGTTTCGGGGGGACAGCGGGACCGTGGTCCCGTCGGCAGGACCGGGCGGAGGACCTAGGGGGTGCCCGGCGTCCGCGGCGTCCGGCGGGACCAGAGGAACGTGCCGAGCAGCACCAGCAGGACGCCCAGGATGGCGTAGGCGATCCACACGTCACCGGGGATGGCCCAGTTGAGGAGCCGGATCGCCCCGGCGAAGAACAGCACCAGGATGGGGGTCAGGATCAGCAGGGCGACGACGCCGTGCACGATCCCCTTCGAGACCTCGAGGATCGGCCCGGTGGTGCGGTCCCGGACCTTGTCCACGGTGTCGACGATCAGGTCGGTGACCTGGTCGGCCCAGTCCGTCTGGGGGGCGGTCCCACCGCCGGCCGGCGTGCTGGTGCCGGGCGCCGTCGACGAGGAGGGTCGCGCGGTGTCGGGGCCGGTCGGATCGGTCATGGGCCCAGAGACTAGGTGGCGCGGGACGACGGTGGCGACGGTCAGCCCGGGCTGCCGAACACGCGGGCCTCGTTGACCGTCACCTGGAACTGCGCCGACTGGTTCTCGGGACCCAGGTCGGTGAACCAGACCAGGACCACGGCCCCCTGACGGCCGTCGAGGCCGACGTTGACCGACGTGGCCGCGCCGTCGACCGTCCCGTCCGCCTGCGCCGCCTCCGGGTCGAAGTCCTCCAGGCCGCCCGCAGGCAGGACGTAGACCGCCCCGCTCCAGCCCTCGGGGGCGCTGTCGAGCTCCAGCCGGTCCACCCGCGACGTGCCGGCCAGGTTGAGCACCAGGCCGACGCCGTCCTTGGCCGAGGTGAAGCCGGCCGCGTTGTAGACCTCGGTCGACCAGCCCGTGGCGACGTTGCCGTCGGCCACGGTCCCGGCCGCGGCGTCGTTCTCGGCCTGGTCGCCCTGCGGGTCGAAGGTCCCGACCGACGCAAGCCGCAGGGTCCCGTCGGGCGCCGCCGTCACGGTGGTGGTCGACGCGCCGGTGGCGTCGGTGTCGGCCGTCGTGCGCTGGAAGAGCAGCCCGGCGACGGCGACGGCCACTGCCACCAGCAGGATCCCGAGCGCCGGGAAGAGCCAGCTGCGCTCGGAGCGGCTGAACGACTCCCGCTCCATGGTGGGCTCGGTGTCGTACTCGGGGACGTCGTCGGGGAACGTGCGGGGCAGGGCCGGCGTGTCGCCCGCCTGGGCCGGGGACTGTTGGAGGAGCGCGGCCCGGTAGTCGGCTGCCGAGTCGAAGCGGTCGTCGGGCCAGCGCTCGAGCCCCTTCATGACGGGGACGGCGATCGAGGCCGGGATGTCGGCCCGGAGCCGGCGGGGGTCGGTGGGCACCGAGTGGAGGCGGGCCAGCGCGATGGCGGCGCCGGTGTCGCCGCCGAACGGGACCTTCCCGGTGAGGCACTCGTACATGACGATGCTCAACGAGTAGAGGTCGGCCCGCCCGTCCACCGCCTCGTCCGTGAGCTGCTCCGGCGCCAGGTAGGTGGCCGTGCCGATGAGCGCCCCGTCGCGGGTGAGCTCGGTCTGGTCGTCGGCCTTGGCGATCCCGAAGTCGGCGATCTTCACCCGGCCGTCCCGGCACAGCAGGATGTTGGACGGCTTGACGTCACGGTGGACCACCCCGTTGCGGTGCGCCACCTCGAGCGCGTCGAGCAGGCGGAGCGAGATGCGCAGCGTCGAGTCGGCGTCCAGGACGCCGTGCGCGTCCAGCGTGCGGCGCAGGGTCGAGGCGTCGAGCAGCTCGAGCACGATGGCCTCGTACGGCGGGTCGGCCACGGTGTCGTAGACCGCCACGATGTTGGGGTGGCTGAGCCGGGCGGCCGCGACCGCCTCCTGCCGGAAGCGCTTGACGAAGGCCTCGTCGGCGGCCAGGTGGGAGTGGAGGACCTTGACGGCGACCTTCCGCCCCAGCACCAGGTCGGTGCTCTCCCACACCTGCGCCATCCCGCCCGAGCCGATCAGCCGCTCCAGGCGGTAGCGGCCGGCCAGCACCGTGCCTCCGGGCCCGGCGGCGTCGCCGGCACCGGGGGGCTGTGCGGCGCCGGAGGGACCCAGGTCATCCATCGTCGGCCACCGTACCGGTGCGGTCCTCGTCGTCCGGTGAGGCTCCGTCGCCCGTCGTGGGGTGGTGCCCCGTGGCCCGGGCCTCCTGACGGTGGCGGCGGCGGGCGGCGCTGACCCACCACGCGAGCAGGAAGGCGAGCGCAATGGCGCCGATGGCGGCGCCGATACCGGAGATGGTGGAGGAGCGGACCGGGATGGACGAGGCGGCCACCGTGAGCTGGCCGTCGGGCGACGTGGTCTCGATCCGGAGGAGCGACTGTCCAGGTGCCCGGGAGGTGACGTCGAGATCGATCCGGTTGTTGCCGGGCTGCAGGGTCACCACCCGCGTCCTGCCGCCTGCCACCTCCAGCCGAGGCGCCCGGATGCGGAGCCGCACCCGCACGGGATACTCCAGACCGTTTCGGAAGCGGAGCGGCACGGTCGAGTTCCGGCTGGTCAGCAACACGGTCCGGCTGGGCGGTGTCCTGATCCGGGCCACCTTCTGGCCGACCTCACGGGCGATGCCCTGGTGCAGGTCGCCTCGGGCCGGCGCCGGCATCTCCACCGACAGGGTCTGTGAGTTCAGCTGGGTCCACAGGTCCAG
>CAIYXG010000020.1 GCA_903930035.1 uncultured Actinomycetes bacterium
GAGGCCACGGCGTCGACCCGGAGCCCGTCGGCGCCGAACTCCTCCAGCCAGTAGAGGGCGTTGGCCACCAGGAAGTTCCGGACCTCGTTGCGGCCGTGGTTGAACACGAGCGTGCCCCAGTCGGGGTGCTCGCCCCGGCGCGGGTCGGCGTGCTCGTAGAGCGCCGTGCCGTCGAACCGGCCGAGCGCGAACGCGTCGCGGGGGAAGTGCGCCGGCACCCAGTCGAGCAGGACGCCCAGACCCCGGTCGTGGGCCACGTCGACCAGGTGCCGCAGGTCGTCGGGGGCGCCGAGCCGCGGGTCGGGCGCGTAGTAGCCGGACACCTGGTAGCCCCACGAGCCCCCGAACGGGTGGGCCATGACCGGCAGGAGCTCCAGGTGGGTGAAGCCCAGCCCGGCCGCCCAGTCGGCCAGCGGCTCGGCCAGCTCGCGGGCCGAGTGCGGGCGCCCGTCCGGGTGGCGGCGCCACGACCCCAGGTGGACCTCGTACACCGACGTGCGCCCGTCGTTGCGGGCGGCGCGTGCTGCGGCCGAGCGGTCCGACGACCACGCGTAGGTCGAGCCGTAGAGCACCGAGGCCGTGGCGGGCGGGACCTCGGCGGCCAGCGCCAGCGGGTCGGCCCGCATGGTGGAGCCGCCGCCGGCGCCGACCACCTCGAACTTGTAGGCGTCGCCGGCCGCCGGGCGCGCGTCGGTCCCCCACCAGACCCCGCTCTGCCCCAGAGGCTCCAGGACCAGCCCGGCGCGCACGTCCCAGTCCACCCAGTCGCCGTGGACCACCACGGCCCGGGCGTTGGGCGCCCACACGGCGAAGGTGGCACCGCCGCCGGGCAGGAGCCGCCCGCCCAGCACCTCCCACAGCCGTCGGTGCCGGCCCTCCCCCAGCAGGTGCAGGTCCAGGTCGCCCGGCGGCGCGGCGCTCACGGTCCGGCCGGGAACTCGGGGAGCGGCGGGTCCGCGTCGAGCATCTGGGCCACCGCCGCCGCCGGCACGCCAGCCAGGTCCGGCCGGTGGGCCAGCTCGTAGGCCAGCTCGTACACGGCCTTGTCCAGCTCGAACACGCTCAGCAGGGCGTCTCGGGACTGCCGGGACTGCGGCAGCAGCCGGTGCACCTCGTCGACCGACGCGTAGCCGGTCAGGAACGCGTTCATGTTGCGCTCGACCCACATGGTCACGAGCAGCCGGTCGTCGGGGCTCACCCCCTTGCGGCCTGCGGCGCGCTCGCGGAGGGCGAGCGCCGCGGCGTACTGGTAGGAGCGGGTCATGCCGGCGACGTCGCGCAGCGGCGACGATGTCCGGCGCCGCTCGGCCATCGGCCGGTCCGGCTCGCCCTCGAAGTCCAGGACCAGCCATCGCTTCTTGAGCCGCAGCACCTGCTCGAGGTGCAGGTCGCCGTGGATCCGGATGGCCTGGCCCAGGTCCTGCGCCGCGGCCAGCCGGTCGAACATCACGGCCAGGCGCACGGCGTCGAGACGGCCCTCGCCCACCCGGCCCAGCTGCGCCGACATCTGCCGCGCCCACGCCTCGCCGTCGGCCGGCTCGGTGCCGAACGCCTCGGCGAGCGCCACGTGCAGCCGGGCCACCGTGGCGCCGAGCAGCCGGGAGTCGGCGGCCAGGTCGGCCTTCGCCACGCGCGGGTCGCGCCCCTCCTCCAGCAGGGCGGCGATGGACGCCGCCGCGAGCGACGCGCCGGAGCCCGACGACCGCTCGTAGGTCCGCAGGACACCCAGGTCGGTGGCGCCGTCGGCCCAGACGTCGAGCGGCACCGCGGCGTCGGCAAACCCGACGCTGCCGAGCGCCCGGGTCACCTCCACGTCGGGGTTGGCGCCCTCGTGGAGCTGTCGGAAGACCTTGAGGATGAACCGCTCGTCGTAGACGACCGACGTGTTGGACTGCTCGCCCTTCTGCAGCTCGGCGGTGCCGAACCGGCGGTCCGGGAACAGCGCCCCGGCCACGGCCAGCGCCGTGTCGGGGTGCGCCAGCGCGTCGTAGATGGCCTGCCGGCCCGACGGGGTCGGCACCTCGCCCAGGACGTGCAGGTCGAGCAGGCCCCGGGGGCGCTCGGGCCGGACCCCCAGGAGCAGCTGGTAGACCGCGGCGCCCAGGCCGTCGGCACCGGTGGTCTCGACCACGACCCGCACGACGGCGTCGGGCCCGTCCACGAGCCCCGTGGCGGCACGGACCTCGACGACCGGCTCGTCCGTCCCCGCGAACCAGCGCTGCCGGGCCAGGTAGGGCGGCAGCAGGCGGGACAGCTCGGGCAGGAGGTCGGCGGCGTCGATGGGTCTGTTCCTAGTCGGTGGACCGTGCGGGCACGGCGTCAGGAGGTCGGCTCGGCCAGCTCGAACCACATGAAGTGGTAGGGCGGGAGCGTCACGAAGTACGGCAGCTCGCCGATCGGCGGGAACGACGTGCGGCCGAGGAGCTCGACCGGCACCCGGCCCGCCAGGTGCGACAGGTACAGCTCGGCCGGCTGCGCCGCGCTCGAGAAGTTGTTGACGCACAGGACCGGGTTGGCGTTCTCCACGCCCGGCGCCGGGGTCCGCAGGTAGGCGAACACCGACGGCGTCGAGCAGTCCAGGACCTCGAAGCCGCCCAGGCCGAACAGCGAGTGCTGCCGGCGGACGTGCAGCATGCGGCGCAGCCAGTTCAGGAACGACCCGGCGTCGCGGCGCTCGGCCTCCACGTTGACGGCCTGGTAGCCGTGCACCGGGTCCATGAGCGGCGGCAGGTACAGCTGGGCGAAGTCGGCGTCGGAGAAGCCGCCGTTGCGGTCCGGGCTCCACTGCATCGGCGTGCGCACGCCGTCGCGGTCGCCCAGGTAGATGTTGTCGCCCATCCCGATCTCGTCGCCGTAGTAGAGGATCGGCGTGCCGGGCAGGCTGAGGAGCATGGCGTGCAGCAGCTCGGCCTGCCGCCGGTCGTTCTCGAGCAGCGGGAACAGGCGGCGGCTGATGCCGACGTTGCGGCGCATGCGGGGGTCCTGCGCGTACTCGGCGTACATGTAGTCCCGCTCCTCGTCGGTCACCATCTCGAGGGTCAGCTCGTCGTGGTTCCGCAGGAAGATCCCCCACTGGCAGCCGTCGGGGATCTCGGGCGTGCGCTCCAGGATCTCGGTCATCGGCGTGCGCTCCTCGCGGCGCAGCGACATGAACATGCGCGGCATGAGCGGGAAGTGGAAGCACATGTGGCACTCGTCGCCGTCGCCGAAGTACTCGACGACGTCCTCGGGCCACTGGTTGGCCTCGGCCAGCAGCACCTTGCCCGGGTACTTGGCGTCCACCTCGGCCCGCAGCCGCCGCAGGTACGCGTGGGTCTCGGGCAGGTTCTCGCCGTTGGTGCCGTCGCGCTCGTACAGGTAGGGCACGGCGTCGAGCCGGAACCCGTCGAGGCCCAGGCCCAGCCAGTGCGACACGACGTCCAGCATCGACTGCTGGACCTCTTCGTTGTCGTAGTTGAGGTCGGGCTGGTGGTGGAAGAACCGGTGCCAGAAGTACTGGCCACGCTGCGAGTCGTAGGTCCAGTTGGACGGCTCGGTGTCCACGAAGATCACCCGGGCGTCGCCCCACCGCTGGTCGTCGTCGCTCCAGACGTACCAGTCGGCCTTGGGGTTGGTGCGGTCCTGGCGCGACTCCTGGAACCACGGGTGGTGGTCCGAGGTGTGGTTCATCA
>CAIYXG010000021.1 GCA_903930035.1 uncultured Actinomycetes bacterium
ACGCCCAGGCCGGAGAGCCGGTTCTCCGTCCACCGGCCGAAGGGGTCGAGGAACGGCTCGAAGTGGGCCTTGCCGACCAGGGCGGTCCGGTAGCCGTTGCGGTGGAGGACCGTGGCGACCGACGGGGCGTCCTCGGGGAGGGGCACGCCGTTCATCCAGACGCCGTGGGTGGCCTGGTGCTGGCCGGTCAGCATGGTCGAGCGCGACGGCATGCACACGACGGACTGTGGGACGGCCCGCTCGTAGCGGATGCCCTGGGCGGCGAGGCGGTCGACCACCGGGGTCCGGGCGACGTTGCCGCCGTTGCAGCCGAGCGTGTCGTAGCGCTGCTGGTCGGTGGTGATGAAGAGGATCTTTCGTCCCACGGTGCGTCCTTCGTTGCGGGTGTCGGGTGCGTGTGTCGGAGGTCGGTGCCGGTGGTCAGTCGTGCTCGCCGGCCTCGAACTGCCGCTTGAGCTCGTCGAGGGCGCCGCCGGCCGCGCCGCCGATCACGAGCGCCATGACGTCGGGCTCGGCGTCGGTGCCGTAGACCACCATGCACGACGCGTCGTCGAGCGCCAGCACGTCGACCGTGCCCAGGTGGTGGCGGAACAGCCCGCCGGTGATGGCGTACTGGAAGCGGCGCAGGATGGGGTCCAGCGTCACGATGTCCTCGGGCAGGGGGATGCCGGAGTTCAGCGTGATGGTCCGGACCTTCCCCTCGACGACCGAGTCGGCGATCCCGGGGAACCACGTGTGGATCGTGGCGGGGTCGCCCACGACCGCCCAGACCTGGTCGGCCGGACGTGCGATGCGGATCTCTCGACGGATGGACGCCACGGGCCGGCTCAGGCGCAGCCGGCGCCGGCCGACTCGAACGTGGCGGTGGTGCACACGGTGGCGACCGGCTGGAACGGGCCCATGGCGGTGGCCGCCTGGCCCGGGGCGACGTCGAACACCGACTGGTTGAAGTCGCCGGCCGGGAGCATGTGGCGCATGAGCAGCAGGATGTCCTGGGACGTGGAGCCCCAGTCGAGCCAGGCCACGCCGTCGGCGGTCGTGGCGTTGGCGGGCCGGTCCTCGGGGGTGGACACCACGATCGTGTAGGTGCCGTCGCCGGCGACCGGGACCGCCGTGTCGTGCACGCAGTCGGTCACCGGGTAGGGCTTGCGGTACTCGTTGGTGCAGAGCGACCAGTAGCGCAGCTGGGAGGCCGAGGCGGGCGACGTGCCGGCCTGCGTGTCGGGCACCGTGGGCGCCGTGCCCCGGACCACGACGACTGACCCGGGCGTGTGGGCCGCCACCGCCGCGACGTACCCGTTGTCCGGGTTGACGTAGAGCCCCCCGACCGTGGTGGGACGCTTGAACACCGGCGGGTCCGACGCCGGGACGTCGGTGGCGGGGCCGAAGGTGTTGACCAGGTTGACGAGCCCGGCGTCCGTGCCCGGGTTGCCGCACGTCGGCAGCGGCACGACCGTGCCGTCGGTGCGCTTGACCAGCACCTGGGGCAGCCCCACGCCGCCGGTCGGGTCGCCGTTGCCCAGGTACACCCGGTAGATCACGCTGCCGAGCACCCCGTTGGGGTTCACGACGTTGTCGGGCGACCCGATCGGTGCCGTGCCGGCCACCTCGACGGTGTAGGTGCCGCCGGGCACGGCGGCGGGGTCGGCGAACGGGTTGTCGCTGCCGGCGTCGGGCGCGATGTCGCGGTCGGTGAGCGAGTCGACCACGTTCCCGGCCACGGTGTAGGTGATGAACCCCATGTAGCGGGCGTCAGGGAAGGTCCCCTTCAGCACCAGCGAGTCGCCGGCCACCAGGTTGTAGGTGGTGGTCCAGTAGGTGGCGCCCGTGTCGGGGTAGGCGACGTTGAGCGCCGTCGGGTCGGTCTTGTACGCCCAGGCGCACGACAGCCCGGCGGGCGGCACCGTCGCGGGCGTGCAGGCGGTCACGGCCGCAGCGACGGCAGTCGCCAGCATCGCGACGACGAGCTTGACGGAGCGGTGGAGTCGGTGCATGAGGTCCCCCCGGACGCATCGGCCGTGGCGGCGCTGCCGCCCTGACCGCCTGACGGTAGGACCGGAGGGAGCCGCGCACAAGGGAGAGTCACTCCCGCAATGTCCACAGGCGGTGGACAGACTGTGGACAGCCGTCCACGCGGCCAAGGACCTGTTGTTGCGGGCCCGGGGGCTCCGTAGTCTGCGGCGCAGCCCATGGCCACCACCGTCCCCTCCGAGCCTGCGCTGACGGCTGCGCCCGTCGGCGAGCTCGGGCGGCGCGCCCGCAAGAAGCAGGCGACGCGTGACTCGCTCCGGAACGCGGCGCTCGAGCTGATGGCCGTCCGTCCGTTCACCGAGGTCACGGTCGAGGACGTCTGTGCCCGTGCCGACGTGGCGCCGTCGACCTTCTTCCGCCACTTCCCGACCAAGGAGGACGTGGTCCTGACGGACCTGGCCGATCGGGGCGAGGCGCTCGTGCTGGCCGTCGACACGATCGCGCCGGGGCTGTCCCCGTCGGAGTTCGTGCGCGCCGCCGCGCTGACCTGGTCGGCGAACCGGATGCCCTCGGACCGCTTGCGCGCCGAGGCCGTGCTCGTGGCGCGGGAGCCGGCGCTCAAGGCGCACCTCGACCGGCTCCTGGTGGCCTGGGAGGGTCCGTTGGCCGACCGGCTCGCCGACCGGTTCGGCTGCGAGCGGGAGGACCTGGCCCCGCGGCTCGGTGCCGCGTGCATGTTCTCGGCCATCCGGGTGGTGGTCCGGGAGTGGGCGCAGGTCGGCCAGGGCGAGGTGGTCGACTTTGCGGGCGACGCCGTCCGTGCGCTCGGCGCGCTGTTCGACGAGCTGTTCGCCCCCAGGTAGCGGGACGCGGTCGCGGGCCGGCAGCCGGTGCCGGCAGCCGGGCCTAGGCCCAGCCGCCCGCGTACCCCACGAACTGGCCGGTGGTGAAGCCGCTGGTGCCGTCCAGGAACGCCATGGCGAAGGCGGCGAACTCGTCGAGCTGGCCCATCCGTTTCATGGGGATCTGGGCCTCGAAGAACTTCCGCACCTCGGGGTCGTCGGTCCCGGCGGCGGCGTGGAACTCGGGGAAGTCCATGAAGTTGGTGCCGAGGACGTTGACCTGCACGCCGGTGGCGGCAATCTCGGCCGCCAGGTTCTTGGCCATCATCGTGGCCCCCGCCCGGACCGACGAGTAGAGCGCGGCGCCCTTGGTGGGCCGCGCCGCGGTGGCGCTGGTCATCAGGCAGATCTGGCCGCGGCCGGCCTCGACCATCGGCGGGGCGACCGCCTTCAGGAACTCGTACGGCGCTACCAGACAGCCCTCGACCAGCTTCATCAGGTCGTCCCGGCTGGAGCCCAGGAACGTGCCCGGGATGATCATGCCGGTGAAGGCGGCCGCGGCGTCGAGCCGGCCGAAGGTGTCGAGGGCGGCGTCGACCAGGGTGGTGGCGGCACCGTCGTGGGCCAGGTTGCGCACGCCGTCCACGCTGACCACCCGGGCGCCGTACCCCTCGAGCTCGGCGACCAGGTCGGACGACGCGTTGCCCAGCACCAGGTCGTGGTGGCGCCGGGCCAGCTCCCGGGCCAGGTCGGGGCCCACGTACCCGCCGGCCTCGTTCACCAGTGCGACGCGTCGGTCGGTCATGCTGCGCTCCTGCCTCGTCGGTGCGACGACCGTACCCGCCCCGGGCGGGCGCGTCGCGGCCTCAGGCGGCGTCGGCCGCCCGGCGCACCGGGTCGTAGAACGCCACGGCGCCGACGACGTCGCTGCCGGAGGTGAAGACCGCCACCGGCGTCACCATGACGTCGACCTGGTGCCCGTCGCGGTGCAGGCGGCCCGAGACGAACGGGGTCACCTCTGCGCCGTCCATGATGGCGCCGACCTGTTGCGAGACCCGCAGGGTCTCGTCGGCCGGGACGATGACGTTGAGCGGCCGGCCGACCACCTCCGCCGCCGACCAGCCCAGCAGACGTTCGGCCTGCAGGTTCCATGTGCTGATCCGGCCGTCGCCGTCGACCCCCACGAGCGCACAGGCGTTGTCGGCCGGGACGACCGTCGGTGGACCGTCGAGGACGGCGATGCGGGGCAGGCCCCCTGACCGCCCGTCGTGCGCGGGAACCGGCTGGTGCTGCCTCACGTCGGCGACGGGTGCGGGCTCGCTCACGGCCCACGCGGTGTAGGGGTCGGTCGCGTCGTGGATGCGGCCGAGCAGGTCCAGCAGCTCGTCGCGCATCCCGTCGAGCTCGAGCGCCGTCTGGAACGTGCTCATGCCCGGGCCGGTCCGCTGGTGCTCGATCGCGGTCAGGACCCGGACGACCTGGTTGCGCCGCTCGGCGGCCATCTCGGCCAGGTCGCGGAGCCCGTCGTGGGCGGCCCGGGCCAGTTCCAGCGCGTCGGGCGCCGCCGAGGAGGCGCTGTCCCCTCCGGCCGGTTGAAGGACCTGGGTCGCAGCCAGTGCGGCGTGGTCGTGCATGAGCTCTCTCTTTCCTGAAGCCCCGGCGCCGCAGTCGGGCGCCGTCAGAGTCTTGCCGAACATCAAGAG
>CAIYXG010000022.1 GCA_903930035.1 uncultured Actinomycetes bacterium
CAGTTCGAGTCTGTGTACGCCCACTCCGGAACCCCTGCTGCGGCAGGGGTTCCTGCGTTCCGGACCACGTGTGCAGGGTTGCCCGCTGCCGCAGTGCTCCGAGCGTCGGTTTCCGCCCCAGCACTGGGATCTGGGCCGGTGCGGTGTCACACCAGCGGCGTACCTTCACGTCCCACCGACGACGAAGGGAACCCCTGCATGGACCGACCCGCACCTGGCTGCACGCTCACCACGACCGCCCCCGACGAGCTCGTCTGGTCGGTCCTGCCCGCCCCGGACGGCTGGCACGTGCGCAGCCCGTCCGGCACCTCCGGCCCGCCCCGGCCGACGCTCGCCGAGGCCGTGGCGAAGGACCTGCCGCCGGACCTCGTGCGGCCCGACCGTGGCCTGACCGTGCACACGGTGGGGGTGGACCCGCTGGAGGTGGTCCACGCGCTCCGCTGCCCCGTGGCGGTGGGTGGGTTCGACCTGGATGCCGTGGCCGAGGCGTGGGCGGCGGCCGACCTGGTCGAGTGGGTCGAGGGGCTCGGCGTCGCCGGGGTCGGGGGGACGGTGGCGCAGCTGTCCACGGTGCGCACCCGACAGGGCCCCTGCGTCGCCGTGTGGCCCGCCGACGGCAGCGCCCCGGCGGCGCTGGTGCAGCTCGACCAGGAACGAGGCGTGGTGGCACCTGGAGCGGACCACCTGGAGTCGGGCTGGTGGACCGAGACGTCGATGATGGTGTCGGCCGGCGGGACCGAGGAGGGCGCGCAGGGCCCCCGGGTCTGGACGTGCTTCGAGTGGTCCGACGAGGGGCCTGCGTCCTCGTGGCTGGAGTACGTCGCGGACGGCACCGCGTCGGACCCGGCCCGGGTGGCCGCTGCGCTCCAGGGGCGCGTCCACGTCTACCTCCGGACGACGGTCGGCTTCCCGGCCCGGGCCGCCGAGGTCGACGACGCCGGCGAGCCGGAGATGGGCACGACGGTGCAGGTCTGCGGTTCCGCCGACTTCCGGCGCGCGGTGTTCGACCTGGTGTGCGCCGACCCCCGGGCGCAGCGGGCCGTGGACGCACTCCGGGACCCCGGCACCGAGGACGGGCGGGCGGTCGACGACGCGCTCGTGCAGTTCCTGTACGACGGTCCCGTGCTCACGGCGGTGAACGAGGTGCTCGCCGGGTTCCTCGGTGAGCGCCCGGATGTCTGAACCTTCCGGCTACTCGCCCCCGTCGCCCGAGGACGACGTGCGCGGGCTCGTCTCGGCCGTGGTCGTGGTGCTCCTGCTCGTGGTGCTCCCGGTCTGCCTGTCGGCATGGGGGGCGGTGCGCCTGTGGCGGTGGGCGGGCTCACCCGCGCACGGCGCCACTCCGCGCCGGCGGGCGGCCGCCCGCCTGCTGGGCGTCGTCGTGTGGGGTGCCGTGGCTGCCGGCGCCGTGTCGCTCGCACGCAGCTGACGCCGCGCCGTCGCGTCGTCATGCTGGCCGGCGGTCCGGAAACTCGTGGGGTGCCGTGCCGGACCCCGTGCCTACCGTCGTCGGCATGGGAGAGCACAGCACGACAGCCACCTACGGCGCGGTCCGCGGCCCGCGTCCTGCCCGGTCCGGGGCACTGCGATGAGACGGTCGCTGCTCCCGAACCCTGCGTACTTCGTGGCCGGACTGGTCGCGAGCCTCCACATCCGGAACTACCGCCAGCGCTGCGAGGCGACCTGGCTGGCCCGCCACGGCGTCCCTGCGGACGAGATCCAGCGCCGTCTGGACCGCTCGTACTACGCCCGCATCGTGTGGGGGTACTGGTACGTCGTGATCTACTTCCCGTTCGTGCTCGGCGGGTTGGTGACGGGCGCCGCGTTCGCGGTGAAGGGGATCTCGCAGGCGGTCGGACGGCAGGAGCCGTACTGCGCGTTGGCGTGGGGCCCCTGCGAGCCGGCGCCGGTGTTCTGGCCGGCTGCCGGCAGTGCGGTGTGCCTCGGCCTGGCCCTGCTGACGTGGTGGTGGCTGGCCCGCATCAACGGGATCGTCTCGGCGGGCATCCCGGGGTACGGCGACCGCTTCTGGCCCCGTGTCCCCTCGTGGAGCGAGATGGGTGAGGGCATGCCGGCCGAGCCCCTCGACGGAGCGACCCGTGTGGGCTCGGGGTGCCTGGCGCTCGCCATGAGCGTCGCCTTCCACGGGCTGGCCGCATCGGCGCTGGTCGCCGGCGTGGTCGACGCGCTGCGGCCGGTGGCGTCGGGCTAGCGCTCGGCGGGGGTCGCCGGGGCGCCCTGTGCGGCGAGCATCGGCAGCAGGTCCTCCGGCGGGCACGGCCGGGCGTAGTGGTAGCCCTGCGCGAAGTTGCAGCCCAGCTCGAGCAGCGCCGCCCCCTGCTCGGCGGACTCGACGCCCTCGGCGGTGGCCGACAGGCCGAGCAGGTCGACCAGCCCGATGATGGTGGCGACGATGGCCCGGTCCTCGGGGTCGTCGGGCAGGCCGTCCACGAACGAGCGGTCGATCTTCACGACGTCGATGGGCAGCTGCTTCAGGAGGTGCAGCGAGCTGTAGCCCGTGCCGAAGTCGTCGATCGCCAGCCGGACGCCGACCTGGCGCAGACGCTCCAGCGCCGCCATGCCGACGTCGGCGTTGCGCATCAGCGTGGTCTCCGTGATCTCGAGGCACAGCTGGGACGCCGGCAGGCCCGAGTGCTCGAGCACTGCGGCCAGCCGCCCGGCCATGAAGGG
>CAIYXG010000023.1 GCA_903930035.1 uncultured Actinomycetes bacterium
AGGACGCGGAGGGCCTCGCCCTCCTCGTGGACGTAGGCGACCACCCGCACGTCCGCCGCCAGCTCGAGCGCCACCGCTGCGGACGGCGCCGAGTTCAGCAGGGCGACGTCGGGCCGGAACCCGATCGCGGACGCGCTGCCGAGCGCCCTCAGCTCGTCCGCGAGCGGGCCGTCGGCCAGGAGCTGCACGGCGACCTCGCCCTGGTGGGCCGGCAGGGTCCGCCGCAACAGCTCCAGCAGCACCCGGGGGCTCCCGGTACGGGTGGCCTCGTGGGCCACGACCAGTACCCGGCTCACCGTGGTGCTCCGTCCCGGGCGGCGGCCGACGCCCGCACGACCGCGGCCACGACGGCAGGTCCGGCCACCTCTGCCGTGTACCGGCGGGCCACGTGGTCCTGCTGGGCCGCGGCCACCTGCTGCCGGACCGCGGGGTCGCGCAGGTGGTCGAGCTGGTCCACGAGCCCGGCCAGGTCCGGGTAGGGCGCGCCGACGAACGAGCCGCCGAGCATCTCGGGGACGCCGCCGGCGTCCGAGAACGCCACGACCGGCGTCCCGGCCAGGACGGCGTGGAGGCAGACGAGCGGGAAGGCGTCGAGCCGCGCCGGGTGCAGCAGCACGTCGGCCGCCGCCAGTGTCGGGCCCAGGTCGGCGACCGACGGTGCGAGGCGGAACGAGGTCAGGCCGAGCCGCTCCCGCTCGGCGTCCACGAGCGGCCAGAGGGGGTCGTCGGCGCCGCCGAGCCAGACGAACGCGTCGTCGTGCCCGCGGTGCCCGGCGACGGCGGCGGCCTCGAGGAACAGGTCGGGCGCCTTGCGGACGGTGGCGATGCCGGCCCCCACCACCAGCAGGTCGTCGGCACCGCCGCAGAGCTCCTCGCGCCGGGCGGCGGCGACGTCGGGGTCGACCGGTGCCGGCGCCTCGACGAACTCGGGGACGACCTCGACCTCCGGCACCTGGCCGAGGAGCCCCTCCAGCCGCCCCACCAGCTCGTCGCAGGTGGTGGCGGAGCCGGCGAGCCAGACGTCGGTCCGCGCTGCCACGCCGACGGGCGGGTCCAGCCAGTGCAGGTCCTCGCCCTGCTCGACCACCCAGGTGACCACCGGCGGCGCGTCCACCGGCACCGGCCAGAGGTACGGGAGGGCCTGCCCGGCGGCGACGCTGACGAGCAGCACGGCGTCGGGACGGGGGAGGCCGCCTGCGGTGGCCGCCAGCTCGTCGACCCGGGTCGGGTCGGGCGCCGCGTGGTCCCAGGGCTCGCGGTCGTGGAGCAGGACGGTGACCGTGCCGAGGGCCCGCAGCTCGTCGACCATCTCTCCACCCCGGAACGCCACGACGTCCACCTGCACGTCGGGCAGGGCGGCCCGCAGGTGCCGCAGGAGAGAGCGGGCCAGCATGGGCGGTCCGGTGCGGTCCGCCGCGTGCAGCACGAGACAGAGGCGGCGCACGGCCGGTCAGCCCCGCCGGAGCCCGGCGCGCGTGGACTGGAACTCCCGGCCGAGCGCGTGCAGCCGGTCGCCGAGCGGGCCTGGCGTGAGGTGGGCGGTCTGGTCGGTCCGGGCGCCCCGGTCCGCGGCGAGCGCCTCCGCCACCG
>CAIYXG010000024.1 GCA_903930035.1 uncultured Actinomycetes bacterium
CCCGTGACGCGTAGGACACCACGCCGCCGACGAACACGTCGCTCGCGCCCGGCACGTCGCACAGGCGCGACCCGACCATGCCGCCGGTGAGGGACTCGGCCACCGCCAGCGTCAGGCCTCGGCGCCTCAGCAGGTCCAGCACGACCGACTCCATGGTGTCGTCGTCGAGGCCGAACACGATGGGCCCGAGCAGCGCGCGCAGGTGGGCCTCCTCCGCGTCGAGCACGGCGTCGGCCTCCGCCGCCGTCGGCGCCTTGGCCGTCACCCGGACCTTCATGCCCTCCATGCCCGAGGCCAGGAACGCGAGCGTCGGGTTGCCGGCCCGGTCGAGCTCCTCGATGCGCGGCCCGAGCCGCTCGGCGAGCGCAGACTCGGTCTCGCCCCACGTCCGCAGCGTCCGGCTGTGGATCACCGACGTCTGGCCCGACCGGCGGCGCAGGTCCGGCAGCACCGTGCCCTGGAGCATCTCCTTCATCTCCCACGGCACCCCGGGCACCGCGTAGAGGACCTTCTCGACCGGCTCGCCGTCGGCGCCGGTGCGGGTCACCGGGCACACCAGTCCGGGGGCGGTGCCGGGCTGCTCGGGGATGAACGACGCCTCGGCCGGCCGCATGGCCTGGCGCAGGTTGTTGGCCGGCATCCGCCGGCCCCGCGAGGCGAACATGTGGAGGATCTTCTCCTCCATCTCCTCGTCCCGCTCGAGCTCGGTCCCCGCCACGCGGGCGATCGCCTCCCGGGTCAGGTCGTCCTGGGTCGGGCCCAGCCCGCCGCAGCAGATCACGGCGTCGCTGCGGCCGAGCGCCAGCTCGAGCACGTCGACGATGCGGTCCAGGTTGTCGCCGACCTTCGTCTGGAAGAAGGAGTCGATCCCCGAGAGGGCGAGCTGCTCGCCCATCCACGACGAGTTGGTGTCGGTGATCTGCCCCAGGAGCAGCTCGGTGCCGATGGAGACGATCTCGGTGCGCATGCGGCGCAGGCTACGGCGCGCCGGGCCCGCCGACGTCCCGCCGGACGGTCAGCGCGCCATCGTGGTGGTGGCCCTCGACCCTGCGGCCAGGTACTGCACCGCGCTGACCCAGGCCACCACCACGCCGGCCCAGAGGAAGCCGTTGGAGAGCCAGGTGACGTCGGTGGTCGGCGGCAGCGTGACCCACCCCACGGCGCCGAACTGCAGGAACGCCTTGACCTTGCCGGCCTTGGACGCCGGCACGGCCAGCCCCTTGCGCCCGTAGTAGGAGCGGAACGCCGAGATCACGACCTCACGGACCGTGATGAGCACCACCGGGACCCACCAGAAACGGCCGGCCACGACCATCGTCCACAGCCCGCCGAGGGCCAGGACCTTGTCGGCCAGCGGGTCCAGGAACGCGCCCGACCGGGTGGGCCCCTGCTTGCGGGCCAGGCGGCCGTCGACGAAGTCCGAGGTCGTCAGGCAGAACCACAGGACCACGAGCGGCCAGCTCGACTGTTCCCGGTACATCATCCAGAACGCGACCGGGGCCAGGCCGATGCGGAACAGCGTGACGACGTTCGCCGGGGTCAGCAGCGCGGACGGGCCGAACTGCGAGGGCGGCTCGTGCGTGGTCACGCCGACGACCCTGCCACGGCCGCGGCGTGCAGGTCGGGACCCTCGGCGCCGGTCACCGCGACCACCACCAGGTCGCCGACGGGGAGGTCCTCGGGCACCAGGACCACGCCGTCGATCTCGGGGGCCTCGTGGTGGGAGCGGGCCACACCCGGCTCGTCGACGAGCACGGTCAGCCGCTGGCCCACCAGGGCGTCGCGGCGGGCGGCGGTGATGCCGTCCTGCAGCTCACGGAGCTCCCTCAGGCGCTCCGACACCAGGCGGTCGTCGACCGTGCCGTCCAGGCCGGCCGCGTAGGTGCCCTCCTCCGGCGAGTAGGCGAAGAACCCGCACCAGTCGAGCTCGGCGGCCTCCACGAACGCGAGCAGGTCGTCGTGGTCGCCCTCGGTCTCGCCGGGGTAGCCCACGATGAAGTTGGACCGGAAGGCCGCGTCGGGCCGGAACGCCCGGATCCCCTCGATGCGGTCCAGGAACTTCTGGCCGTCGCCCCAGCGGCGCATGCGGCGCAGCAGCGGGGCCGAGGTGTGCTGGAGCGAGAGGTCGAAGTACGGGACCGGCGACGCCGCCACGAGCTCGACCAGCTCGTCGGTCAGCTCGGAGGGGTACAGGTACAGCAGCCGCACGCGTTCCACGCGCTCCTGCACCTGGCGGTAGAGCGGTACCAGCGACCGCTCCCCCACGCCCTGGTCACGGCCGTAGGCCGCCAGGTCCTGGGCGACCAGCACGACCTCGCGCACCCCGAGCCCCTCGACCTCGGCGACCACGGACTCCACGGTCCGGGACCGCTGCGGGCCGCGAAAGGTCGGGATGGCACAGAACCCGCAGGCCTTGTCG
>CAIYXG010000025.1 GCA_903930035.1 uncultured Actinomycetes bacterium
CGCCTGGTGGTCACCCCGCGCTGACGGCGCCGTCGAGGCCGAGCAGGTCCTCGAGGGCCACCCTCGCCACCCGGTGCCCGGAGCCGGCGAGGGCAGCGGCGTCGCCGTCGGCCTGGGCCGACAGCAGCTGGGCGAACGAGTAGTTCTGGCCCGGCACCGGCAGGTCGTCGGGCGACCCGGCCGCCGGCACGTCCAGCACCTGCACCACCACGACCCGGTCCGGGCCGCCCTTGTGCAGCTGTCCGGTCGAGTGCAGGAACCGCGGACCGACGCCGAGCGTCGTGGGGACGCCCTGCCGGTCGCCGAGGACGCGCCGGACCTGCTCGAGCTCGGGCTGCAGGGCCGGGTCCACGAACGCCGCCAGCACCAGGGCGTCGCCCGGGCGGAGCAGGCCCAGGGCCTGGTCCAGCGCCACGGTCGGCGGCGGCGCACCGGCGTCGCCCGCCAGCGCGGCACGGGCTGCGACCTTGGCCGACTCCACGTCGGGCTGGTCGAAGGGGTTCACGCCGAGCGACACGCCGGCGACAGCCGTGGCGAACTCCCAGCCGAACACCTGCGCACCAAGGTCCGCCGGCTCCTCGACGGCCAGGTGCACGGCAGGGGCATCCAGCGGACCGTGGTCCACCTCCCCCACCACGGCGTAGACGCGCGTCCCGGGGTCGGGCGCCGCGGCGTCCTCCCCCACGACCGGCAGCACGCCGACGCCGTGCTTGCCCGTGGACTCCGCCACCAGCTGCTCGAGCCAGTCGCCGAGGGCCGCAAGCCGCGGGTCGACCAGCAGCGTCAGCCGGTCCCGGCCGTGCTGCGCGGCCACAGCCATGAACGCGCCCAGCTGGGCACCTACGTGCTGGTCGACCGGCGTGTCGGGGCCCAGGACCGCCGAGGCCTCGTCGGCCGCGTCGAGCAGGTCGTCGCCGTCGAGGCCCAGCAGCGCGGCGGGCACCATGCCGAACGGCGACAGTGCCGAGAACCGGCCGCCGATCTCGGGCACGCCGTGCACCACGGCCCGTAACCCCCGTTCCGTGGCCAGCGACTCCAGGCCCGAGCCGGGGTCGGTGATGGCGACGAACGCGGACCCCACGGGGTGCCGGTCCCACAGGACGTCGAGGTGCGAGCGGGTCTCCACGGTCGACCCCGACTTGGACGCCACCACGACCAGGGTGCGGTCGGCGGGCGCCAGCGCCATGGTGCGGCGCACGGCAGCAGGGTGCGTCGAGTCGAGCACGTGCAGGGCCGGGAAGCCGTCGCCCCGCTCGAAGGTCGTGGCGAGCAGCTCGGGAAACAGGCTGGACCCGCCCATGCCGACGAGCACGACGTGGTCGAACTCGTCGCTGACGGCGTCGGCGAGCTCCACCCACTGCGGCCAGGAGCCGAGGGACCGGGGCACGACGTGGAGCCAGCCCAGCCGGTCGGCCACCTCGGCGGGGTCGTCGGCCACCACGGTGTGGTCGCCGTCCCACAGCCGGGCCACGACGTCGAGCCCGGCCAGCCGGGCGAGCTCGGCCTCCCACGCGCCGGCCAGGTCGCGCAGGTCGAACCGGGCGGTCAGCACCTCAGGCCCCGGCGGCCAGGTCGGCCATGGCCTCGTGGGCCGCGTCGACCGTCCGGGAGAGCTCGGCAGGCCCGTGGGCGAGCG
>CAIYXG010000026.1 GCA_903930035.1 uncultured Actinomycetes bacterium
CACCGACAACATCCGCTACCACAAGGTCGTGATCATGTGCGACGCCGACGTCGACGGCTCGCACATCCGCACGCTGCTGCTCACGTTCTTCTTCCGCCAGATGCGGCCGCTCGTCGAGCGGGGGCACATCTACATCGCCCAGCCGCCGCTGTACTCGACCGAGGTCGGCCGCAACAAGCGGTACCTCAAGGACGACGCGGCCAAGGAGGCGTTCCTCCGGGAGCACCCCAACCACAAGAACGAGTTCCAGCGGCTGAAGGGCCTGGGCGAGATGGACGCCGCCGAGCTGTGGGAGACCACGATGGACCCGGACCACCGGACCCTGCTGCAGGTCTCGGTGGAGCAGGCCGCCGTGGCCGACGACATCTTCTCGGTGCTCATGGGCGACGACGTCGAGAGCCGCAAGGAGTTCATCCAGACCCACACCTCGGACGTCCGGTTCCTGGACGTCTGACCGGCCCGACCGACCCCCGACCCGACACCCACCACCCGAGCGACTGAACCCACATGGCTGACGACACCACCGACCTTCCCGACGACGACCTGCCCCAGGAGGGCCCGGCCGCGGACGCCGCCGACGAGGACACCGGGCTGCTGGCCTCGGTCGAGCCCCGTGAGATCCAGATGGAGATGGAGCAGTCCTTCATGGACTACGCCATGTCGGTCATCGTCTCGCGGGCCCTGCCCGACGTCCGTGACGGCCTGAAGCCCGTACACCGCCGGATCCTCTGGGCGATGCACGAGGCCAACCTCCGGCCCGACCGCAACCACCGCAAGTGCGCCACCGTCGTCGGCGACGTGATCGGCAAGTACCACCCCCACGGCGACTCCGCGGTCTACGACGCGCTCGTCCGCATGGGCCAGGACTTCTCGCTCCTGCACCCGCTCGTGGACCCGCACGGCAACTTCGGCTCGCCGTCGGACCCTCCGGCCGCCTACCGCTACACCGAGTGCCGCCTCACGAGCCTGGCGACACAGATGCTCTCCGACATCGACGAGGAGACCGTCGACTTCATCCCCAACTTCGACGGCTCCAACGAGGAGCCGACGGTGCTGCCGGCCCGGTTCCCGAACCTGCTCGTGAACGGCAGCCAGGGCATCGCCGTGGGCATGGCGACCAACATCCCGCCGCACAACCTGGGCGAGGTCTGCGACGCCATCGTCCACCTGATCGACCACCCCGACGCGGACGTCGACGACCTGATGGAGTTCGTCCAGGGCCCGGACTTCCCGACCGGCGCGCAGATCATGGGCCGGTCCGGCCTGATCTCGGCGTTCCGCACGGGCCGGGGCTCCATCAAGCTGCGGGCCAAGTGCGAGATCGTGGAGGGCCCGCGCGGGGACCAGATCGTGGTGACCGAGATCCCGTACCAGACCTCGGTCGAGCAGATCGAGGAGAAGATCGCCGAACTGGTCAACGCCGGGGTCATCGGTGGCATCCGGGAGCTCCGCAACGAGCGCGCTCGGGGCAACACCCGTCTGGTGATCGAGCTCAAGAAGGACAAGTCGGGCGGCGACTTCTCGCCGAACGTGGTCCTCAACAAGCTGTTCAAGCACACGCCGCTGCAGACCACGTTCGCCGTGAACTTCGTGGCGCTGGTGGACGGCGTGCCCCGCACCCTCAGCCTGCGCGACGCCATGGTCCACTACGTCGCCCACCAGGTCGAGGTGATCCGTCGCCGGTCCGAGTACCGGCTGGCCAAGGCCCAGCGCCGTGCGCACATCGTCGAGGGCTTCCTGAAGGCCCTCGACCTGATCGACCAGATCATCGCCGCCATCCGCGCGTCGGCCGACCGTCAGGCCGCCATCACCGCGCTGCAGGGCGAGGGGTTCGACTTCTCCGAGATCCAGGCCACCGAGATCGTCGACATGCGGCTCTCCACCCTGACGCGCCTGGGCCGCGAGCGGCTCGAGGAGGAGATGGCGCAGCTGCGGGCCACCATCGCCGAGCTCGAGGCGATCCTCTCCGACGACACCGAGCTCCGCGGCGTGATCAAGGAGGAGCTGACGGCGATCCGTGACGAGTACGCCGTCGAGCGCCGGACCACGCTCGAGCCCGACGACGGCGACCTCGACGACGAGGACCTGATCGAGGACGACGACGTGGTCGTGGTGCTGTCGGCCCGCGGCTACGTGAAGTCAGTGTCGGTGGACGCGTTCCGCGAGCAGGGCCGCGGCGGTCGAGGTGTCACCGGCGCCAAGCTGGGCGACGAGGACTACATCCAGCACCTGGTCCAGACGACCAACAAGTCGTACCTGTTGTTCTTCACCAACCGCGGCCGGGTCTACCGCCTCAAGGCCTACCGGGTCCCGCGGGGCGAGCGCACGAGCCGTGGCACCGCCATCGTGAACCTCCTGCAGCTCCAGGAGGGCGAGACCATCCAGTCGGTGATCGACACGCAGGACTACGAGGCGCACAAGTACCTGATGTTCGTGACCGCCAAGGGCGTGGTGAAGAAGACGCTCATGGCGGCCTACGACACCAACCTGCGGGCGGGCCTCATCGCCATCAACCTGCGCGACGACGACGAGCTGGTCCGCGTGCTGCGGACCTCGGGCGAGGACGAGGTCCTGCTCGTGACCCGCAACGGCAAGGGCATCCGCTTTGCCGAGGCGGCCCAGCCCGACCTCGACGAGGACGGCAACCAGAAGGTCGACGAGGACGGCCGGCCCCGCACCAAGGGCGGGGTCCGGGAGATGGGCCGCAACGCCGGTGGCGTGCGGGGCATCCGGCTGGTCGGCGACGACCGGGTCATGGCCGCGGACGTGGTCGACGAGACCAAGCACCTGCTGACCATCACCGAGAACGGTTACGGCAAGCGGACCCACCCCGGGACGTACCGCACCATGGGCCGCGGCGGGCAGGGCGTCCGGTCCCACGACGTGACCGAGAAGACCGGGCAGGTCGTCACCGCGCTGCTGGTGGCCGACGACGACCAGATCCTGCTGGTCAGCGACGCCGGCATCGTGATCCGCACCGGGGTCGGCACCATCCGGACGACCGGCCGGCAGTCCCAGGGTGTGCGCGTGATGTCGGTCGGCGAGGCAAGTGTCGCCGCCGTCACGGTGGTGGTCGCCGGTGACGAGGCCGCCGAGGGCGAAGAGCTCGCGGCCGTCGGGGCTGCCGTCGTCGTCGGGGACCCGGCTGCC
>CAIYXG010000027.1 GCA_903930035.1 uncultured Actinomycetes bacterium
CACTGCAGCTCGGAGTTCTCGATGACGAACGTGGGCCGTCGCTGGGAGGGTGTCGTCGACCGCGTCGCGGGCGGGGGCCGGACCACCGGGCGGCGGGTGCTCCAGGTCACCGCCTCGACCGACCGGCGCGGGGCCGAGGTGTTCGCCCACCAGCTCGGCCAGCGGCTCGACGAGCGTGGCGTCGACGTCCGGACCGTCGCCGTCGCAGACGCCGGCGGCACGCTGCCGTTCGACGTGCTGGGGCACGGCCGCGGCGACCCCCGGACGCTGCGGGCCCTGCGCCGGGCCGCCCGGGAGCGCGACGTCGTGGTCGTCCACGGCTCGCTCGGGCTCTGGCCGAGCGCACTGGTCGGCGCGCTCGACCGCACGCCCTTCATCTACCGCAACATCGGTGACCCCAAGTACTGGAGCACCGTGCCGTTCGGCTCGGTGCGCATCGGTGTGCCGCTGCGTCGGGCCGAGCAGGTCGTGGCGCTCTCCCCCGAGATCGCGCAGTGGCTGACCACCAACTTCAAGGTGCCGGCGCAGCGGGTGACAGTGATCCCCAACGCCGTCGAGGTCGCCAACTTCCCGCCGCGCGACGCCACGGCACGCCACGAGGTGCGGGCGTCGCTCGGCCTGGACGACGACACGTTCGTCCTGGGGTACCTGGGTGCCCTCTCCTCGGAGAAGCGCCCGAGGCTCGCCGTCGAGGCGGCCGCCGCCCGCGACGGCGCCCACCTGCTCCTGGCGGGCGACGGACCGCTGCGCGACGAGCTCCAGGAGGCCGCCGACAGCCTGGCGCCGGGCCGCGTGCACCTGCTGGGCACGGTCGAGCAGCCGGCGGCCGTCCTGTCGGCGGTCGACGCGCTCCTGCTCCCGAGCCGGACCGAAGGGATGCCGGCCAGCCTGCTCGAGGCCGCGCTCGTGGGGGTCCCTGTCGTGGCCACCGACGTCGGCACCGTGCCCGACCTGCTCGAGGAGCTGGGCTGCGGGCAGGCCGTGCCGGTCAACGAGACCGCCGCGTTCGTCCGGGCGGTCCAGACCTTCGACCCGTCACAGTTCGACATGGCCGCCGCCCGCACCGCGGCCGAGCGCTACGACATCGGCAACGTGGTCGACGAGTGGGTCCGGGTGCTCCGGGACGAGCCGGTCGACTGACCCCCGTCAGTCGAGCAGCGAGCGGGCCAGGTCGAGCGCGGCCTGCGGCGCCATGCCGGCGCGCCCGACCAGGAAGCAGGCGAGCGGGGCCGCCAGGCGCTCGGAGCTGTGCGCCGCCACCCCGGCCAGGTCCAGCAGCGCCGTCACGTCGTCGTCGGACAGGTCCTGCTGCCCGGTCGCCGCGGCGAACCGGGTGACCCAGTCGCGACCGGTCAGTCCGGCGTCGCTCACCCCACGCCCCCGACCGGAAGGAGCACCCGCTCGGTCGGACCCTGCACGGCCCGCAGCGACGGCATCCGCACCGACGGGAGCGGCAGCACGAACGAGTCGGCGGGTGCCAGGTCGACCGCGTAGCCCAGGTCGCCGAGCGCCGCGATGGTCAGCCGGCTCAGCGGGTCCTCGCCCGCGTCCTCGTAGCCCGTCATGAGCTCGCGGTCGAAGACGGACTCGCGCCAGTGGCTGTCGGTCGTCCCCGGCACACCGTTGTTCTCGACCGGTACGGCACCGGTGCCGCCCAGCTCCTGCCAGGCGCCCCGCGCCCGGGGGCCGACGAACGCGGACGAGCCGGTGCCGGCGCCGGACTGGTTGTTGGACCAGCCGGAGAGCGTGCCGATGCCCAGCACGTGGCCCATCTCGTGGAGCACGACGTCCTCGAGGTCGCCGGAGTTCTCCAGGTTCACGATGTCGGCGACGTCGAACTGCATGGAGCCGGCCAGCGCCAGACCGTCGGAGGTGCGGTAGTAGCAGGGCCCGGCGGCGGCAAGCACCTTGCCGGGACCGTCGATCGCCGTCACCGAGGCCGTGATGAGGACGTCGTCGATGGTGCCGGAGAAGGCGGCGGCGTCGTCGCCGCAGCCGGCCGCGGCGTAGTTGAGCGGCAGGTCGGGGAGGCCGGCGTGGATCACCTCGGACCAGCGTGCCGCCGCCGCGTTGAACGCGGCGGTCCGGGTCGGGGTGAACGAGCCCACCAGCAGCAGCGTGATGTTGAAGGGCTCGGCCGCCGCGGCACCGGCGACCACGTCGACCGTGCGCGTCACTGCCGGTGAGGCGCCGTCGCCGACCCGCAGGCCCACGGTGGTGGTGCCGGGGGTCCGGAACTCGGCCGTGCGCACCGTCTCGCTGGTGCACGACACGATGGTCTGGTCGTACGTCCCGTCACCGTCGAGGTCGAGCTCGCAGACCATGTCGAGGCCCGACGGGGCGCTGATGGTCCAGCTGAGCGCAGCGGTCACCGGGGCGGGGCCGCCCGAGCCGGCCGCCGTGAAGCTGGAGATGACCGGTGACGACGGGTCGACCGGCACCGAGGTCGTGGTGGTGGTGACGCCGCCCGGGCCGGCCGGGGCGGTGCACGCGACCGCCAGCGCCGTCAACGCGACCAGTCCTGCTCCCCACCACTTCCGCACGTGCCACCTCCGGGCCGGGCCGCTCCCACCGCTGCGCGCAGCTCCGGAGGACGGCCCCGACAAGTTCTCGACCCCCTTGGTACCGCGGCACGGGCCGAACCTGCAATGAGTGGTCCCGCCCAGACCCGGCGGGCCCCCGGCGGGGACCCCCTGCCTACTGCAGGACGAAGTCGGCCCCGGTGCTGAACCGGGTCAGGGTGACCTCGGGCAGCTCCGGCGCCGGCCCGGTCCCCTGCGTGACCTCCCACCGGACCACGGTCGCGTCGCCGTCCGGGCCACCCTCGTCGGGCTCCAGGCGACGCACCACCGCCGAGGGGTCCACCGCCTGGGCGGCGGCGACGAGCGGGAGGTCGCTGCCGCCGGCCAGGAGTCCCGCCCACGAGTCCAGACCGTCCTCGTGCAGGGCGGGGCAGTCGAGCAGGTCCACCTGCACGGCGTCGGGGGTGCGGCGGGTCCGCACCTCGACGTAGCCGCCGGGCGCCAGGCCGGGGTGCAGGTGCAGCACACGGGCCACGCCGTCGAGGTTGCGCGGGGCGTCGAGCAGCGTCGCCAGCCGTCCCGCCACGACGCCGGCCACCCCGGCGAACTGCCGCACCCCCACGTCGACCGCGGCGCTGTGCCCGTGGCGGTCCTCGACCGCGGCCAGGAACGACATCGCCAGCAGCTGGCCCTGGAGCGCCACCTCGGCGGCCAGGGTGCAGAGCGTCGAGTGGCTGAACGACTCGAGCCGGAGGTCGGGGTCGAGCGGGCCGGCGTAGTCGTCACGGCCGCCGCCCGCGGCGGTGCCGCGGACGGGGAGGACGGCCGCGGCCGCCTGCGACCCGGCGATCCGGCGGGTGACGTCGGGGTCCGGGCGGGGCGGGACCGACCGGTCGATCTCCAGCGTCCAGTGGCAGTGGGGATGGCGGTCGGCCGGGACGCGCGGCGGGCGGTGGACCGGCCGGACCCGGGCGCCCGGGTGGGTCGCCAGCGCCGTGGCGTCGAACGTCGGGTCCTCGATGTGGTGGCACATCGCCGTGACAAAGTCGTCGCCCATCGGCTCGACGTCCATGAGGGCGCCGCAGTGCGCCAGCTGGAACTCGCCGCGGTCGGCGTCGTGGACGGTGTAGCGGAAGTCCATGAACTGCGGCGGCGCACCGATGTCGAGCTGCATGCCCTTGAAGACGGTGGTGACATCGTCGCCCTCGAACCCCAGCGCCCGCTGCATCCGGCGGGTGTAGACGGGACTGGCGCCCATCCACTCGTCGATCGCGACGGCGGCCATCCCGTCGCGGCCGTACGGGCCGATCAGGTGCGGCATCCCGGCGCGGTCGATGAGGTGCCCGGCCAGCAGGTACTCGCGCACCAGCGCCGCCAGGTCGTCGCGGGTCCAGCCGTCGAACGGCTGGTGGTCGCTCACCGGTCCCAGATCCCCACCGGCGCGCCGAACACCGGGTAGTAGCCCGGCAGCGGCCCGCGCATGGAGCGCTCCATCCGTGCCGTCATGCCCTCGGACAGCTTGCCGTCGGTCATCATCTCCAGGAACAGCGCCCCGGCGTTGCCGAAGTCGAAGAAGTCGCGCTGCCAGTCCCACTGGAAGTTGCCGGCGTACCGGAACCAGCTGCCGCCGATGCCGGCCACCTCGTAGGGCGTGCCGTCGGCCCGGTGGTCGTCGGCCACCTGCTTCCAGAGCCCCATGACGTAGCCCTTGCGGTCGTCGATCAGGACCTCCTGGTACGGGTAGGTCCAGCCGTCCAGGCCGCCCATCTCGGCGCCCAGCGCCAGGTCACGGATCTCGTCGCGCCCCACCGCCATGAAGTCGGTGTGGGGGCCGTAGTTCCAGCCGTAGGTGGCGTCCTGGGTGTACATCTCGGCCAGCGGGCGCCAGTCGCCGAGGGCCTCGCACTCCTTGTTCGTGGTGAGCCACCGCGCCACCATCTCCTCGAGCTCGGCCCGTGGGTACTCCGCCATCCTGTCCCCCTGTGTGGTTGCCGGCCGGGGCCGGGTCAGTCGTCGACGATCTTCAGTGCGTGCGTCGGGCAGTACTTCACCGCCAGCTCGACCGCGGACCGCTCGGCGGCGTCCGGCTCGGCCCGCAGGATGCGCACCTTGTGGTCCGTGCCGACCTCGAACACCCCCGGCGCCTCGGCCTCGCAGACCTCGTGCCCCTGGCACAGGACCTCGTCCACCACGACGCGCCAGCCCATCAGCGGGACCTCCGTCGGTAGACCACCTCGCACGGCTGGGCGAGCTGCACGACCATCTTGGAGTGGTCGTTGCGGTACGACCCGGGCGGCTGGGCCAGCTCGAACTCCCAGTCCCGCAGGAGCACCAGGAAGATGGCCTTGAGCTGCATCATGGCGAACGCCGCCCCCACGCACCGGTGGCGTCCGGCGCCGAACGGGATCCAGTTCCACGGGTTCGCCACGTCCTCGGCCCGGGGCTCGAGGTAGCGCTCGGGCACGAACTCGTCGGCGTCCGGGAACGCCTCGGGCAGCCGGTTGGACACCGCAGGCGACGCCCCCACCAGCTGTCCCGCCGAGATGACGACGCCCTCGACCTCCAGGTCGGTCGTGGCCAGCCGGAGCAGCAGGATGAGCGGCGGGTGCAGCCGCAGGGCCTCCTTGAGCGACGACTCCAGCAGCTCGATCTCGCGCAGCGCCTGGTAGCTGACGGTCCCGGTCCCGGCGGTCCCGCCCTCGGCGAACAGACCGTCGACCTCTGCGGTCACCGCGGCCAGCGTGGCCGGGTGGCGGAGCAGCTCGATCAGCGTCCACGCGGCGGTGCCCGACGTGGTGTGGTGGCCGGCGAACATCATCGAGATGAACATGCCGGTGACCTCGTCCGCGGTGAACCGGGGCGAGCCGTCCTCGTTGCGGATCGACATCAGGACGTCGAGCAGGTCCTTGTCGGTCCCGGCCGGGAGGTCGTCGCCGTCCTGCGCGCGGCGGTCCATGATCTCCTGCACGAGCTCCACCAGCGCGACGCGGGCCGCGTCGCGGCGGCGGAAGCTCTCGATGTCGGCGTACGGGTCCACGAACGCGATGGCGTCCGTCCCCTGCTCCAGGTCGTGGTAGTGCCGGGCGAACCGGCCGTCGAGCTCCTCCCGGAACCGCTGGCCGATCAGGCAGGCCGACGAGGTGTAGATCGTGAGCTCGGCGAACCACTCCAGGAGGTCGATGGTCCCCTCGTCGTCCCAGCCCGCCACCATGCGCTCGACCTCGCCGGCGATGGTCTCGGCGTGGCCCCGCATGAACTTGTCGCGGAGCGCCTGGTTGTGGAGCATCTCGCGGCGCCGCTCCGGCGGCGCGTCGAACACGACGCCCTCGCCGAAGATCGGGGTCATGAACGGGTAGGCGGCGGCCTGGTCCAGGTCCTCCTCCTCGGCCCGGAAGAAGAACTCGTTGGCCTCGGCGCCCGTGAGCAGCACGACCTCGCGGTCGGCCAGCTGGAACATGCCCACGTCGCCACACTCGGCGCGCACGCGGGACATGAGCCCGATGGGGTCGTGACGGAGCTCCTCGAGGTGGCCGGTGGCGTCGTCACCGCCCGACACGCGCGGCGGCCGGTGCATCAGGCGTCCTCGGCCGGCCGGCGCACCGGCGGCTCGGGCTGGGCCTCCACGATGGTGAGGCTGGCACCGCGGGGCAGGCCGACCATGGTGACGACGCCCGTGGCGACCGCCTCCGGCTGCATGACCCCGTCGTGGCGCATGAACCCGAACCGGCGCCACTCGTCGATGACCGCCACGATGTCCCCGGCGTCCCAGTCGCTCCCCTGCTCGGACGAGGTGGGGCCCGGCCGGACGACGCCCACCCGCACGCCGGTGCCCTCGAGCTCCATCCGGAGTGCGTCGGCCATCCCCTCGAGACCGCCCTTGGCCGCCACGTACCCGGCCATGCGGGGGCGGGGCCGGACGGCCACCTCGGAGGTCACCAGCACCACGTCGCCGCGGGACCGCGCCACCATGCCCGGGACGACCGCCCGCACCAGGGCCTGCGGACCGCCCAGGTTCACGGCCAGCTGTGCGGCGAAGGTCTCGGGGGTGGCGTCGACCACCGTCACCGGCCGCACGTCGCCGGCGTTGCTCACCAGCACCTCGATCTCGCCGAGCGCGGCGGTGGCGGCGGCCACGAACTGCTCGACGGAGTCCGGGTCGGTCACGTCGAGCGGCAGTGCCACGGCCTCGCCGCCGGCGTCGCGGACGGCGGCGGCGACCTCCTCGCAACGGTCCACGCGGCGCGCCCCGAGGGCGACGGGGTGGCCCGCGGCGGCCAGGGCCACCGCAATGGCCCGCCCGATGCCGGTCCCGGCGCCCGTCACCACGGCAGGGCGACGATCAGGATGGGGTGCGAACCGTGCCATCGCCGAGAACGTAGCCGTCCACGGTCCGGGCCGCACCTGCCTGCCGCCCCGTACACTCGGCCGTCGATGGGACCGCACGACCTGGGCGTCGAACCGCACGTCTCGACGGCGCACGGCGTGCCCGGGGAGACCTCGCTGGAGCTGTTCTACGACCTGGTCTACGCGGCCGGGATCGTCGTGCTCTCCCAGTCGTTCTCCAACAGCCCGTCGATCTGGACCGCCGTCTGGGTGTTCCTGGTCTTCTCGATGATGTGGGCACTGTGGCTGCGCACCAACCTGCTCCTCCACGACCGAGGGGCCACCAACAACGTCACGCGCGGGCTGCTGGTCCTGCAGATGACGCTGATCCTGCTCATGTGCGTCGCGGGCGGCGACAAGCTCCTGGACCAGGGCACCATGGACCGTCACCACGTGGTCGGGCCGCTGTTCGCCCTCAGCCTCGGCACCCTGGTGGCGCTGTACCGGTTCAGCACGACCCGGGAGGGCGTGGTCGAGCCGCCCGGCCGGCGGCGGGTCCTGGGCTACAGCGTGATCGCCCTCTGCTTCGCCGTCACGCCGCTGCTCCCGCCCCGGGTCGACCTGGTGGTCGCCGCGGTCGGGCTGCTGCTCCTGCTGGTGCCGTCCCGGGTCCTGGACGGCCCGAGCACCGCCGGACGGTTCGAGGCCGAGCACGTCGTCGAACGGTTCGGCGAGTTCACGATCATCGTCCTCGGCGAGACGTTCGTGAAGGTGGGCCTGACGGCGCTGAAGGGCGGCATCACCGGCATCGACATCGTCGTCCTGCCGGTGGCGATCGTCCTGGTGTTCGCCACCTGGTGGCTCTACTTCGCCGACGTCCCGACGGCCGCCGTCAGCCGGGTGGCCCGCTCGACACGGCCCTGGGTGATGGCGCACTTCCCGCTGCACCTCTGCGCGGTGGCGCTGGCGATCGGTTGTGCCGAGCTGATGCTGGAGGGCGGCAAGGACGGGGTCCACGTCCTCCAGACCTTCGCCGTCCCGCTGGTGGGCGTCGTGCTGTCGCTCGCGCTCCTGGCCTGGATCTCCGGGGCGCCGCACCGGTCGCGGGTGCTCGTCGTCCACGGGGTGGGCGCTGCGGTCCTCCTCGCCGTCGCCGTGCTCGGGTCGGCGTCCAGCGCCCTCAGCCTGGACGTGACCTGCATCGTGATGGCGCTCGTCATGGTGGGGATCGTGGTGGCCAGCCGGCCCACGCGGACGCCGGTCACCGCAGGATGACCGTGCTGCGGGGACCGTCGCCGTGGGCGCTCCCCTGCTGGCTGGTGGGCGTCGTCTGCGGGGTGCTCGCCGTCCTGGCCGCCATGTGGTCGGCCGACGCCCGCGCCGGCGACCGGCCGGTCGGCATCGTGCTCGTCGTGGTGATGGTCCTCGCCGGTGCCGGCGCGCTGGCGCTCCGGCGGGGGACCCGGGTGGTGGTGGACGGTGGCACGGTGACCGACCAGGTGCTCTACCGGACGGTGTCGACGACGCCCCAGTCCGAGGTGCTCGCGGCGCACGTGGCGGGCGGCGCGTGGCGCTGGTTCGTCCTGGAGCTGGAGGACGGCTCGGTGCGCACGCTGCTCGGCGCAGGGCCGCTGCAGGTCCCGGCGCGCTGGTTCGACCCCGAGGGCCGGAGCGACCTCGCGGACCTGGACGTCCTCATGGGGCCAGCAGCTACGACGACCGGCTGAGCCGCGCCGCACACCGGCAGGTGCGCAAGATGTGCGCCGCCGACCTCCACGGGGTTGACTCGGGAGCGATGGAGCAGCGCCGCGTCCCGCGCAAGGTGATCCCGTTCCCGGTGCAGGTCGGCGAGCGCCCGACCGTCATCCTGCTGCGCGGGCTCGCCGCCCGCTGCCCGGCCTGCGGGGCGCGCCACATCTTTGAGCAGGTGTTCCGCATGAAGGACCGGTGCCCACGCTGCTCGCTCAAGTTCGAGCGGGTCGAGGGGCACTGGATCGGCTCGCTCGGGGTCAACACCACCGTGGTCTTCGGGGCCATGCTCCTCGCCCTCATGGGCATCACCTTCGCGGTCTACCCGGACGCCAACGTGCCGCTCATGCTGGTCGTCGAGATCTCGCTCGCCCTGCTGGGACCGCTGCTGTTCTTCCCCTCGTCGCGGATGCTCTGGACGGCGATCGACCTGCTGATGCGCCCGCTGGCCCCCGGTGAGATCGACCCACGGTTCGTGAAGGTCGACCCCTACCGGGACCGTCCGACCGGGCCCTGAGCCACTGCTCCGGGACCGCTCCGGAGCCCGGTCCACTAGGGGATCTTCCCGGTCGGACGCCTTGCCGCGCTGGAGGTTGGTCCCTACGGTGGTCCCAGAAGCAGCGCGCCGTCGACGGCGGCGCCCGGTCCGGCCCCGTCGGGCCGACCAGTACCGAGAGGACCCAACTGGTGCGACGCCGACCCATCGTCACCCTGGCGGCCACGGTCGTCGTGGCGGCCATGGTCGCGGCCGGGTGCTCCCAGGACGTCGACACCGCCGAGGTCGGCGCCGACGGCCCCTCGACGACCGTCGCCCGGTCCCGCTCGGCGTCCCGCGCGGCCGGGTCTGCCGCCACGGGCCCCGCCCCCACGGCACCGCGGCCCCAGGTGGCCGGCGTGTCGGCGACCAACTCGCAGCAGGCACAGGCCGCGCTCGACCTGATCACGAAGATTGCGCAGGACCCGGCGGCCTTCGCCCGGGCCAACGGCCTCTCGCAGGAGCAGATCGCCCGGCAGCTCGGCGTCAGCCCCGAGGTGCTGCGGAACCTGCAGCTCAACCCCGGGACGGTCGGGGCCCTGGCCAACCTGTTCAAGCGGCTCGACCCCACGACCGTCGGGAACCTGGCCAGCGGCAAGGTGAACCCGCAGCTGGTCGCCACGGTCATCGAGCTGTTCGGGCTGGTGAACCCGCAGTCCGTGGCCGGGCTGACCAACATCGACCCGCGGGCCCTGTCGGTGCTGGTCACGGCGTCGCAGGCGGTGGACCCCAAGATCCTCGAGGCCGTCGGCAGCATCGTGGCGGTCAGTGACCCCAACGGACTCGGCAAGCTGGCCGGCGACAAGAACTCGCTCGCCCTGCTCACTCTGCTGTTCGGGGTGGCCCTCCGGACCGACCCGGCCCAGTTCCGTGAGCTCTCGGCGCTCAACAACCTGGCGCCGGGGTTCCAGTTCGCGCTGGACGGCATCACCTCGATCGTCAACGCCTTCGACCCCAAGACCGTGGCGTTCATCAACGAGATCAACCAGAACTTCTCGCCCGAGCTGCTCGCCACGCTGTCGGGCATCACGAGCGCCCTCAACCAGCCCGAGATCCAGGCGGTGCTGAACGAGGCCTCGAAGAACCCCGAGAACATCGCCACCGCCGTCGCCGTGGCGGCGCTGCTCATCCCCGGCCTGGCCGAGGCGATCGACCCGAGTGCCTTCGGGTCCAACCCGAACGCCGCCAACCAGGCGCTCGTGGCGCTCCTGCTGCTGGCGCTGGCCCGGGCGAACGGGATCGACGTCTCGTCGTTCACCGGCGGCTGACGCCGGGCGCGACGACGGCCGACGCCCGAGGGGCGCCGGCCGTCGCACCGACCGTCGGGAGCGGGCCCGTCAGGAGTAGAGCGCCTCGATCTCCTCGGCGTACTTGGCGTTGATGCCGCGCCGCTTCAGCTTGGAGGTCGGGGTGAGCAGGTCCGAGTCGGGGAGCCACTCCTCGCCGAGGATCTTGACCTTCTTGACCGCCTCGGCACCGTTGAACGAGGACATCGCGCCGGCCAGCGCGCCCTCGATCTCGGCGACGACCTGCGGGTGCTGGGCCAGCTCCTCGAGCGAGGTGAACTCGATCCCGTTGCGGGCGGCCCACACCGGGGCCACCTCGGGGTCGAGCACCACGAGCGCCGAGACGAACGGCCGGTTGTCGCCGATGGCGGCAGCCTGGCCGACCAGCTCGATGCCCTTGAGCGCCGACTCCAGGTTGGCGGGGCTGATGTTCTTGCCGCCGGCCGTGATGATGAGCTCCTTCTTGCGGTCGACGATCCGGACGTAGCCGTCCTCGTCCATCACGCCGATGTCGCCGGAGTGCAGCCACCCCTCGGCGTCGATCGTCTCGGCCGTCTTCTCGGGGTCGTTCAGGTAGCCGCCGAAGACGTTGCCGCCCCGGATGCACACCTCGCCGTCGTCGAAGATGCGGACCTCGGTGCCCGGGATGGCCGGACCGACCGACCCCTGCTTCACCTTCGTGGCGGTGAAGGTCATGGGGCCGGAGGACTCGCTCATGCCGTAGATCTCGGCCAGCGGGATGCCGACGGCCCGGAACCAGCCCAGCAGCTCCGGGGCGATCGGGGCGGCGCCGGTGACGGCGAGCTCGCACTCGTCGAGACCCAGCAGGCCCCGCACGATGGAGAACGCCGCCGCGTCCAGGAACTCGTAGGTGGCCCGGTCCTCGTCGGTGGCGGTGCCCCAGTCGAGCCGCTCGACGATCGGGCGGGCGGCCTCGACGCCGTCGCTGAACTGTGCGGCCCGGTCGGGGTCGGCCGACAGGGCCGCCATCACGCCGGCGTGGAACTTCTCCCACACGCGCGGCACGCCGAAGATCAGGTTGGGCCGGGTCCCCAGCAGGTAGTCCTTGAGCAGGGCGAAGTCGGGGCAGGTGGTGACCTCGTAGCCGAACGAGATCATCGAGTAGTGCGAGGTCATGCGCTCGGCGATGTGGGCCATCGGCAGGTACGACACGACCTTCTTGCCGGCCGAGGTGGCCCGGTCCCAGCCGAACGAGGCGATGAGCGACTCGGCGGTCCAGCACAGGTTGTAGTGCGAGAGCATCACGCCCTTCGGGTTCCCGGTGGTGCCCGAGGTGTAGATGATCGTGGCCAGGCCCTCGGGGGTGGCGTTGCCCTTCTCGGCCTGCAGGTCGACCGGGGTGGCCGCGGTCAGCACCTCGTGGCCGACGGTGCCCTCCGGGCCGGCAGAGCCCGGGTCGAGCACGACGATCGTCTCGAGCTGCGGCAGCTGGCCGCGCACGGGGGCGAACTTGGCGGCGAAGCCGTCGTCCTCGAGCACCGCCACCTTGGCCTCGCAGTGGTGCACCAGGTACTCCACCTGGTCGGGGGCCGACGAGTTGTAGATCGAGACGGGCGTGGCCCCCAGCACGAGCGTCGCCAGGTCCACCACGTGGAAGTCCGGCATGTTGCGCATCATCATGACGACGCGGTCGCCCGGGCCGACGCCCAGCGCCCGGAGACCGCCGGCGAAGGTGGCCACCTTGTCGGCGAGCTGCGCGAACGTCATGGTGCCCCAGGAGTCCTCGCCCTCCTTCCAGCGCACGGCCACGCGGTCGGAATGGGCCGCCACCGTGCTCAGGAACTCGGTGACGACCGTGCGGCCCTCGACCATGTCGTTGATCTGCTCGAAGGTGAGCGTGCTCATGGGTGTCTTCCCCCGTTGTTGAAGCTCGGAGGACCGGGCGTGCGACCGGACCTGCTGTGCGCCGGGGACTGTACTTCGCGAACCGGCCCCGGTCACCGGCGGGCCCGTCCGCATTGACCCGCGACCGGCGTGGGAACAGACTCACCCCCGACGGTGTGCGCCGTCGCCGACCGGACTTCGCCGGTACCAGCCCGCCGGCAGCGCCCGGCCCCGAGCACGAGGAGCCTCCATGGCCGAAGCAGTGATCGTCGACGTCGTCCGGACCCCCGGCGGCCGCCGCAACGGGGCCCTCTCGGGCTGGCACCCGGTCGACCTTGCCGCCGAGACGCTGCGTGCGCTCGTGGAGCGCAACGGCCTCGACCCTGCGCAGGTCGACGACGTGATCATGGGCTGCGTCATGCAGGTCGGCGGTCAGTCGCTCAACGTGGGCCGGAACGCCGTCCTTGCCGCAGGCTGGCCCGAGTCGGTCCCCTCCACCACGATCGACCGCCAGTGCGGGTCGTCGCAGCAGGCGTACCACTTCGCGGCGCAGGGCGTGATGGCCGGCGCCTACGACATCGCCGTGGCCGCCGGCGTCGAGGTCATGAGCCTGGTGCCCATGGGCGCCTCGTTCGGCAAGGGCGTGGGCTTCCCGTTCGGCTCGGCCGTGGACCGCTACGCCGACGTCGAGCTGATCGACGGCCACAAGGGCCTGGTCATGCAGGGCATCTCCGCCGAGATCATCGCCAACGAGTGGGACCTGAGCCGCGAGGACCTCGACGCGTACGGCGCAGGGTCCCAGCAGCGGGCCGAGCTGGCCACCGCCGAGGGCCGCTTCGACAACGAGATCGTCCCGGTGGTCTCCAAGGTCCGTGACCCCGAGACCGGCGAGGTCCAGGTGCTCGACACCATGGTCACCGCCGACGAGGGCATCCGGCCGGGGACCACCGCCGAGGGCCTCGCCAAGCTGAAGCCGTCGTTCCTCCCCGACGGCAAGGTGACCGCCGGCAACAGCTCGCAGATCTGCGACGGCGCCTCGGCCGCGCTCATCATGAGCGCGGAGAAGGCTGCCGAGCTGGGCCTGAAGCCCCGGGCCCGGTTCCAGTCGTTCGCGCTGGCCGGCGTCGACCCTGTCCGCATGCTCACCGGCCCGATCCCGGCCACGCAGAAGGCGCTCGACCGCGGCGGGCTCTCGTTCGGCGACATCGACCTGTTCGAGATCAACGAGGCGTTCGCGTCGGTCGTCCTGGCCTGGGCCAAGGAGTACGACGCCGACATGTCCAAGGTGAACGTGAACGGCGGCGCCATCGCGCTCGGCCACCCGCTCGGCGGGTCCGGGACGAAGCTGCTCGGCACGCTGCTCAACGAGCTCGAGCGCACCGGCGGACGCTACGGCCTCCAGACGATGTGCGAGGGCGGCGGCCTGGCCAACGCCACCATCATCGAGCGGCTGGACTGAGTCCCGGTCCCGGCCGGACGCAGCACGGTGGACGACACCACGGACGACACGACGGACGGCACCACGGGCCAGGAGTCCGGGCCGCCGCGCCGCCGGGGCCGGAACCTCCTGGTCGTCCTGGGCGCCGTGGCGGTGGCCGCGGCCGTGGTGTCGGCCGTGTTCGACACGTCCGGCCTCACGACCTTCGCCGCGCTGCTGCTCGGCCTGGTGATCCTGCGCACCGGCTGGTTCTTCCTGCAGTCGTTCGCCACCCCGCCGCCGCCACCCCCGGACCGCGGGACGCTGCGACGCGTCAAGCTGGTGTACCGCTGCAACGTCTGCGGGGCCGAGGTCCGCATGACCGTGGCGAACGACGAGGACCCGGAGCCCCCACGACACTTCATGGACGACATGCAGCTCATCTCGCCGATCGACTGAGACCCCCAGATGGTCACGCGGTGGTCACGGGAGGTGCTAAGGACCCCGGGCCGCACCGTTGCTGTTCCCACCAGTTCGTCCCCAAGCCGGGAATCGCCGAGAACGCACCCGTGACTGGGGACTTGTCCCCCCAGGCGCAGCCTGTCCCCACGTTGTCCACAGCACGGGACTTCTTCCACAGACTGTGGATAACGCTGGGATTTGTCACCTGGCCGTCATCTGGCAGGACGCGTGACCGCGGTCACGAGATATCCCCCGCCCGATGACCGGCAGCGTGCCGGTCATGGCCGCCGTCGCAGGCGGCGGGCGCGGCGCACGCGCCGCGGGCCGGTGCGTCAGCGGTACTGCGTGGACACCATGATGCCGACGAGGATCGCCACCAGGCCGCCGACCAGGTACCAGCCGTTGCCGCCGTCGCTCGAGCCGGGCAGCACGCTCATGTAGTTGAGGATGATGACCAGCAGGCCGGCGCCCCACAGCGAGAACATCGTGATGGGGACCCACTTCGGGCTCGGACCCTTGGCGACGGTCTGCGTCTTCGGCGTGTAGCGCGCCGGCGACCCCGTCCCCTTCGCGGTCACCCGCCTGCTCGTGGCAGCCGGGGTGTCACCCGGTGCGTCGTCACCCTCGATACGTCGCTTGCTCGGCTTCGCCATGCCCCGAGCCTACCGAGGCCGGCGGTGCCCGTGCCCCGTCGCGACCCCCACCGAACCCGTTGGTTGCGGGCGGCGTCGTCACCCTACGGTGTGGCCCGTGAGCGCCCGGATCCTGGTGATCGACAACTACGACTCGTTCGTCTACAACCTCGTGCAGTACCTCGGTGAGCTCGGGGCCCAGCCGGTGGTCCACCGCGACGACGCGATCACGGCCGTCCAGGTCGAGGAGCTCGACCCGGACGGGATCCTGATCTCGCCCGGACCGGGCGGGCCGGCCGACGCCGGCATGAGCAACGAGCTCATCGCCACGTGGGGGGACCGACGACCGGTGTTCGGCGTCTGTCTGGGGATGCAGTGCATCGGCGAGGTCTTCGGCGGCACCGTCGTGCGCGCCCCGCAGGTGGTCCACGGGAAGACCTCGCGCATCCACCACTCGGGCACCGGCGTGTTCGAGGGGCTGCCCAACCCCTTCGAGGCGACCCGCTACCACTCGCTGGTCGTGGCCCGCGAGACGGTGCCCGACTGCTTGGAGATCACGGCCGAGACCGAGGACGGCCTCGTCATGGGGCTGCGCCACAAGGAGCTCATGGTCGAGGGCGTGCAGTTCCACCCCGAGTCCGTCCTGACCGACTCGGGGCACCAGCTCGTGGGCAACTTCCTCCGGCGCTGCACCGGCTCCAGCCGCTAGGAACGGTCCGGCGCCTACGGGCCCGCCCCCTGGGCGGGGTCCACCGCCACCGTCACCACCAGCTCCGTGCCCTCGGTGACCTGGGTCGCGGGCGGGAGCGACTGGCCGACCACCCGGCCGGCGCCGGGCGCGCCCGGCTCGACCAGCTGGTTCGTCACGACCAGGCGCACCCCTGCCGCCCTCGCCACGACGGCGGCCGCCGACCGGGTCAGGCCCACCAGGTCCGGGACGGCCACCAGCTCCACCGGGCCGCTCACCACGACCGCCACCGGGTACCTCGGCGGGCGGCTGCTCCCTGCCGGCGGGTCGGTCGACAGGACGACACCGGGGGGCGCGGCGCTGGTCGGCGACACCGTCACCCTGCCGGCCGCCAGTCCGGCGCGCGCCAGGTCGGCCATCGCC
>CAIYXG010000028.1 GCA_903930035.1 uncultured Actinomycetes bacterium
CGGTGGCGCGGGCGCGGCAGGCGGCGTTCGCCGCCGAGGTGGCACAGGCCGAGGCCGAGGCCGCGGCTGCCGAGTCCGCGGCCCGGCAGGAGGCCGAGGCGGCGGCCGCCGCGCTCGTGCCCTCCGAGGAGGAGCGCTGGCTCGCAGGCGAGGTCGACGACCTGCCCGGCGCGTGGCGACAGGTCTTCTGACCCGGACCGGCTAGTCGCCGAGCGAGGCGTCCTGGGTGGCCGCGTGCGTCTCCAGGCCCTTGCGGTACTCCTCGAGCTTGTCGGCGAGCGCCGGGTCCGAGGTCGACAGGATCCGGGCCGCCAGCAGGCCGGCGTTCTTGGCGCCCCCGATCGACATCGTGGCCACCGGCACCCCGCCGGGCATCTGCACGATCGACAGCAGCGAGTCCTGCCCGCCCAGGTGGGTGGTCGGCACCGGCACGCCGACGACCGGGAGCGTCGTGAGCGAGGCCACCATGCCCGGCAGGTGGGCCGCGCCGCCGGCGCCGGCGATGACCACCCGGAACCCGCGGTCGCGGGCCGTGAGCGCGTAGTCGACCATGCGCTCCGGACTGCGGTGGGCCGACACGACCCGCATCTCGTAGCTGATCCCGAACTCGTCGAGGACCTCGGCCGCGCCCTTCATCACGTCGAGGTCGGACGCGCTGCCCATGATGATCCCGACGAGTGGGTGCTCGCCGTTGCCGTCGTTCATGCCTGTCCTCTGCGTCGATGGGGCGGGGCTGCAGTCTCGCACGGGGACCGCGCCGGGCTGAAGGGATTCCGGCGGGGGCGTCAGTCGCCGGCGAGCAGGTCGGCCGCCAGCTGCGCCCGGGCCCGGCAGTGGTCCAGGTCCTCGCCGAGCACCGTGACGTGGCCCACCTTGCGGGCGGGCCGGGACGTCTTCCCGTACAGGTGGACGTGCGCCTCGGGCACCTGCGCCAGCGCCAGCGCCTGACGGTCGCGGGGGTCGCCGGACGCCCCGCCGACCACGTTGCGCATGACCACGTAGGGCGCCGTCAGTCCGGTGGGACCGAGCGGCCAGTCCAGGACGGCCCGCACGTGCTGCTCGAACTGCGAGGTCCGGGCGCCCTCGATGGTGAGGTGGCCCGAGTTGTGGACCCGGGGGGCGATCTCGTTGACCACCACCGCGCCGTCCACCACGAACAGCTCGACCGCCAGGACGCCGACGGCGCCGGTCACCTCGGCCACCCGGGCGCCGACGCGCAGTGCCTCGGCCTCCAGGTCGGGGGGCAGGACGGTGGCGCCCTCGCCGCCCCCGGCGAGCACCTCGTCGCACATGCCGTCGACCTGCACGGTCTCCACGACCGGCCAGACGGCAATCTCGCCGGAGGGGCGGCGGGCCACCAGCACCGCCACCTCGCGCTCGAGGGGCAGCAGGGGCTCGACCACGAGCGGGGCGCCCTCGTAGGTCGCCAGGAACCCGGGCGCCTCGGCCGCGTCGAGCACCCAGACGCCGCGGCCGTCGTACCCGCCGCGGCTGGCCTTGAGCACCGCCCGGCCGCCGTGGCGGCCCGCGAACTCCTCGACCTGCGCGGCAGCGGTCGGGTCGTCGGCGCCGACCACCAGGAAGTCCGGGACCGGCAGGCCGGCGGCGGCAAACTCCTGGCGCTGGAACGCCTTGTCGGAGTGGCGCAGCGTGCCCACGCCGGGGCGCACCGCCACCCCGTCGGCCTCGAGCTCGGCCCAGGTCGCGTGGTCGACGTTCTCGTGGTCGATGGTCAGCACGTCGACCTGGGCGGCGAACGACCGCAGCGCAGCGGGGTCGTCGGGACGGCCCACCACGACGTCGGGGACCACCTCGGCCGCGCCCTCGTCGGACGGCGCGGCGAGGACCTTGACGCGCACCCCCATCGGTGCCGCCGCCAGGGCGGACATGCGGGCCAGCTGCCCGCCGCCGACGAACCCGAGGACCGGGCCGTGGCCGTCGGTCACGCGCGCACCGTCACTCGCCCGCGGCCGACGACGCGATGTCGGTGCGGTGGTGCATGCCGGGCCACGAGATGAGCTCGACGCCCTGGTAGGCCCGTGCCCGCGCCTGGGCGAGCGTCGCACCCTGGCCGGTCACGTCGAGCACGCGGCCGCCGGCGGTCACCAGGCCGCCCTCGTCACCGGCACCCACGCCGGCGCAGAAGACCGTCACGCCGTCGAGCGCGGCGGCTGCGGCGATCCCCTCGACGGGGTCGCCGGTGCGGGGCGAGGCCGGGTAGTGCTCGGCCGCGCAGACCACCGTGACGGCGGCGCCGTCGTCGAACGTGGGTGGCGTGGTCAGGTTGCCGGACGCCGCGTCGAACAGGAGCTGGGCCAGGTCGGACGTCAGCCGGGGCAGCACGACCTGTGTCTCGGGGTCGCCGAACCGCACGTTGTACTCGAGCATCTTCGGCCCGTCGGGGGTGAGCATCAGCCCGGCGTACAGCACGCCCCGGTAGTCGATGCCGCGACGGCGCAGCTCGGCCAGGGTCGGCTCCACGAAGTCGCGCATCACCGTGGCCAGGAGCTCGTCGTCCACCTCCGGCACCGGCGAGTAGGCACCCATGCCGCCCGTGTTGGGCCCGGCGTCCCCGTCACCGACGCGCTTGAAGTCCTGGGCCGGGGCCAGCGCGTAGGCCCGCGTGCCGTCGCACACCGCCAGCACCGAGAGCTCGGGGCCGGTCATGCCCTCCTCGATCACGAGCGTGCGCCCGGCGTCGCCGAAGGCCTGGCCGGAGAGGTAGTCCCCGATGGCGTTGCGCGCCTCGGTGAGCGAGTCGGTCACCACCACGCCCTTGCCGGCCGCCAGGCCGTCGGTCTTGACCACGAACGGCGGGGTCATGGTGTCCAGGAAGGCCAGCGCCGGCTCGGCCTCGGTGAAGGTGCCGTGCTGCGCGGTGGGCACGCCGGCCGCCACCAGCAGGTCCTTCATCCAGGCCTTGGACCCCTCGAGCTGGGCGCCGTCGGCGCCCGGGCCGAAGACCGTCCGGCCGGCGGCGCGCAGGCGGTCGGCCAGGCCGTCGACCAGCGGGGCCTCCGGGCCGATCACGTACAGGTCGGCCTCGATCTCCTCGGGCGGGGTCGGCACCGAGCCCGGGATGCCCGGGTTGCCCGGGGTGACGACCACCTCGGCGGTGCGGGAGAGCACGTGGGCCAGCGCGTGCTCGCGCCCCCCACTGCCGACGACACAGACCTTCACCGGGCACCGTCCTTCATCGGGCGAAGTCTCGCGCAGCGCCGGAACGGTCCCGGACGGCCCGCCGGCCGTGCGTCAGGAGTTGAACTGGACGAACTGCTCACGGCCGGGGCCGGTGCCCACGAAGGTGATGGGGACGCCCACCTGCTCCTGGAGGAACTCCAGGTAGGCGACGGCCTCGGGCGGCAGCTGGTGCCGCTCGGTGCAGGTCGTGAGGTCCTGCTGCCAGCCCGGCAGCTCGGCGTACACCGGCACGGCGGCGTGGAGGTCCGACTGGTGGTACGGGAGGTGCTCGTGGCGGACGCCGTCGACGTCGTAGGCCACGCAGACCTTGAGCGTCTCGAGCGTGTCCAGGATGTCGAGCTTGGTGATGGCCAGCTCGGACAGCGAGTTGAGCCGCACCGCCTGGCGCATCATCACGGCGTCGAACCAGCCCGGCCGGCGGCGGCGGCCGGTGTTGGTGCCGAACTCGCGGCCGCGGTCCACCAGGACGTCACCCACCTCGTCGAACAGCTCGGTGGGGAACGGGCCGGCACCCACACGGGTGACGTAGGCCTTGGCGATGCCGACCACCCGGTTGATGTGGAGCGGGCCCACGCCGGCGCCGACGCACGCGCCGCCCGAGATCGGGTTGGACGACGTCACGTACGGGTAGGTGCCGTGGTCCAGGTCCAGGAAGGTGGCCTGCGCGCCCTCGAAGAGCACGTGCTGGCCGGCGTCCAGGCCGTCGTGGACCAGCGAGACCGTGTCGGCGATGTACGGGGTGAGCCGCGGGACCACCTCGGCCTCGACCCGGTCGGCGAGCGCCTCGAAGTCCTCGGGCAGCCGGTTGTAGACCTTGGTCAGCACCTTGTTCTTCTCGCCGACGACCACCTCGAGCTTCTCGCGGAAGATCTTCGGGTCGAGCAGGTCCTGCACCCGGATGCCGACGCGCAGGGACTTGTCGGCGTAGGTCGGGCCGATGCCGCGCTTGGTCGTGCCCAGCTTGTTCTTGCCCAGGTAGCGCTCGGTCAGGCGGTCGAGCTCCTGGTGGTACGGCAGGATCACGTGGGCGTTGCCCGAGACCTTGAGGCGCGAGCAGTCGACGCCCTTGCGCTCGAGCGTGTCGATCTCCTTCAGGAGCACGAAGGGGTCCACCACCACGCCGTTGCCGATGACCGGCGTGATGTGGTCGTAGAGCACGCCCGACGGGACGAGCTGCAGCGCGAACGACTCGCCGTCGACCACCAGCGTGTGGCCGGCGTTGTGACCGCCCTGGTAGCGGACGACGAGGTGCATCTCCTTGGCGATGAGGTCGGTGAGCTTGCCCTTGCCCTCGTCGCCCCACTGGGTGCCCACCACAACGGTTGCTGGCACGTGGTTCTCCTTGCTGCGGTTCCTGGCCCGGTTCGAGTGCCCTCATGGCGGGGCGCGGACCGCTCCTCGACCTGGTCGCGGGGAGCGGGAAACCCTAACCGAGCCCCGGGTCCCGGACCACAGGGGATCCGCCACCGCCCCGGCCACGGCCGCCCTGCGTCCCGTTCCCGGGGGACCTGCGGCCGTGGTGGCACCAGGTCCCCCAGTCCGGTGAGCGGAACGGGCGGGGGCGTCGCGGGTCAGGCCAGGACGTACTCGCCGTCGACGACGTCGAGCTTGACGCTGTCGCCGTCGGACAGGGAGCCGTCCAGGATGGCCACCGCCAGGCGGTCGCCGACCTGCTTCTGGATGAGCCGCTTGAGCGGCCGTGCGCCAAAGACCGGGTCGTAGCCGTCGTGGGCGAGCCGGGCGAGCGCCTGCTCCGACACCTCGAGCCCGATCCGGCGGTCCGTGAGGCGGGCCCGGAGCGCGTCGAGCTGCAGCACCACGATCTGCTCCAGGTCGGACTCCTCGAGCGCCCGGAACCGCACGATCTCGTCCACCCGGTTGATGAACTCGGGTCGGAAGAAGTCCTGCGGGTCGCCGGGCAGGTTGGACGTCATGATGAGCACGGCGTTGGAGAAGTCGACCGTGCGGCCCTGCCCGTCGGTCAGCCGGCCGTCGTCGAGCAGCTGGAGCAGCACGTTGAAGACGTCCGGGTGCGCCTTCTCGACCTCGTCGAGCAGGACCACCGCGTAGGGGCGGCGGCGCACGGCCTCGGTCAGCTGGCCGCCCTCGTCGTAGCCGACGTAGCCGGGGGGCGCGCCGATCAGGCGGCTCACGGCGTGCTTCTCCATGTACTCCGACATGTCGATGCGGACCATCGCCCGCTCGTCGTCGAAGAGGAAGTCGGCCAGGGTC
>CAIYXG010000029.1 GCA_903930035.1 uncultured Actinomycetes bacterium
CCGTCCGCCCCGCCCGCTTTTTTCTCCTTTCGGCGGGCGGGGCCGACGTGTGCGGGCGCAGCGCCGGGAGTGGTTGGCCCGGCGCTGCGCCAGACTGTCCGCATGGCAGCTCCTGACGGTTCCCCCGACGACCGCGCGCCGCTCGACACCTCGTCGCTCGACGGCGCCAAGTACGTCGCCCTCACCACGTTCCGCCGCAACGGCGAGCCGGTGGCGACCCCCGTGTGGACCGTCCGCCACGGCGACGGCTGGGGCTGCACGACCGGGCCCGAGTCCTACAAGGTCAAGCGGCTCCGCCGCGACCCCCGCATCGAGGTCGCCCCGTGCGACGTGCGGGGCAGGGTGGCGCCCGGCGCCCCCCGCTTTGCCGGCACCGGCCGTGAGGTGACCGACCGCGACGAGTTCCGCCAGATCAGCCGGGCCGTGTCCCGGAAGTACTGGATCTTCTCGACGCTCATGGACGTCTGGGAGAAGGTCGCCAGCCTCTTCCGCTCCCGGGAGACCGAGGGCGCCGTGGCCTGGACGGTCGACCGGCAGCTCTGAGCCGGCCCGCCGCTGCGGTCCTGGCGCAACAGCCACTCGCAGCCTCGTCCCGGATTCTTCCGCGCCGCGCAGCCCCATCTCCGGGCCCCGTGCTCAAGGGAGGTGGAGCAGGTGCGGTGCGTCGTCCCGCCCGGTGGTCCGTCCACCGGGCCGGGACGGCGTGTCACACCCGTGCCCGACACTGGGTGCTCCAGCGGAGAAGAAGGAAGAACTGCCATGGACATCGCACTGCTCGAGGGGCTCACGATCGGCGCCCCCGCCACCTACAACGGGGTCACGGTGTTCCCCGTCACCGGAGGGACGAAGGTCCCCGACGGCCTGCAGATCGGCTCGGAGGGTGTCACCGTCTCCGAGCTCGAGTCGGCCGAGGTGCCCACGCTGCTGGTCACCAACACCACCGACCAGCCCGTCCTGCTCCTCGAGGGCGAGGTCCTCGAGGGCGGCCAGCAGAGCCGCACGCTCAACGTGTCGGTCCTGGTCCCCGCCAACAGCTCCGTCGAGGTGCCCGTCTCGTGCGTCGAGGCCGGCCGCTGGCGCGGGGAGCGGGGCTTCCGCCGTTCCAACTACATGACCTCGCGGGAGGTCCGCACCCGGAAGCTCGTGGGGGTCCAGCACAACCTCCGCCGGGTGTCCGGCGACAAGGCGTCCAACCAGGGCGACGTGTGGGGCGCCGTCAGCGACAGCCTCGAGCGGCACCAGGCCTCGTCCCCGACGTCGTCGTTCGAGGAGGTCCGCGTCGCGGCCTACGAGCGTGACGACGCCCGGCGGGAGGCCACCGACCGGCTCGTCGCGGCCGGCCCGGCAGAGGGCCAGACCGGTGTCGTGGTCGCCGTGGATGGCCAGGTGGTCTCGGCCGAGCTGTTCGGCTCGCCCGAGCTGCTCGCGGCGCGCTGGGAGCAGATCGTGCGGTCGCTCATGTTCGAGTCGGGCTTCCAGGAGGGCGCCAGCGTCACCGCCGCCGACGCCGAGGAGTTCCTCCGCCAGCTGGCCACCGCCGACGTCGAGCCTGCGGCCGGCGTCGGCATCGGCGAGG
>CAIYXG010000030.1 GCA_903930035.1 uncultured Actinomycetes bacterium
GCCACTGGACCCATCGCCCACGCACCCATCGCCAACGCACCACCAGTCCCGGCCCGGGAGTAGCGGGAGTACCGGAGTAGCAGGGGGGGGTGACGCTCAGGCTGGCGCGTCGCCGGCGATCACGTCGACCTCGAAGGACGTCAGCAGCTCGCGGCTGGACCGCCCCAGGTGCACCGTGTGGGTGCCCGACATGAGCGACCACGTGCCGGTCGTCGGGTCCCAGCGGGAGAACGACCGGCGGTCGAGCCGCACCACGGCGTGCTCCACCGCTCCCGGCGCTGGACGCACCTTCGCAAAGCCGCGCAGCTCGCGGACCGGACGCCCGTCGTAGTCGGCCGGCGCGGCCACGTAGCACTGGACCACGTCGGTCGCAGCCCGGTCGCCGTCGTTGCGGACCTCGACGCGCACCTCGACCCCCGCGTCGAGGTCCTCTCCCGAGACCCTCGGGGGCAGGCCCTGCACGTCGCCCCAGGACGTGGTCCCGTAGGACAGTCCGTGGCCGAACGCGAACGCGGGCTGCCGGCCGTGGGCGTCGAAGTCCCGGTACCCGACCAGCAGACCCTCGTGGTACTCCACCCGACCGTCGGCACCCGGGTAGCCCTGGTGCGACGTCCAGTCCTCGACGGCGGACCCCCACGTCATGGGGAGCCGCCCGCCCGGGTCGACCGCCCCGGTCAGGACGTCGGCGACGGCCAGCCCGTGCTCCTGGCCCAGGTACCAGCTCTGCAGCAGCGCCGGCGCCCCCTCGGTGCCGTCGAGCGCGACCACGGACCCGCTGTTCAGCACGACCACGGTGCGGGGGTTGGCGGCGGCCACGGCGGCGAGCAGCTCGGCCTGGTTGCCCGGGAGCGACAGGTCGGCACGGTTGCCGCCCTCGCCCTCCCAGCTCTGGTCGAGCCCCACCACCACGACGGCCACGTCGGCGCCGGCGGCCGCTGCGGCAGCCCGGGCGATGCCGTCGTGGGCCACCGGGGGCCGCAGCCCCACCATGAGCGCACCCACGCCCAGGCCCTCGATGCACTCGTACTCGGCGACGACCGAGTGGCGGGAACCCGCGACGGTCTCGAACGCATGGGCGATCTCGGCGGACCCGAGGCCGAAGAACTCGGTGCCGGGCTCGCGGTGCTCGAAGTTGTCGAGGACCACCTCCCCGTCGAGCAGGACCCGGCCCGCCCCGCCGGTCACGAGGGTCAGCGTCCACGTGCCGTCCTCGGGCGGCACGAAGGTCGTGGTGACGCGCGCAGAGAACTGTCCGGACGGGACGCCCTCGGGCAGGTCGCCCATCCAGACGAGCCGCACGTCGGTGGACGGCGCGACCAGGACGGGGTCGCCGTCCCACGAGCGGTTGCCGAAGTACTCCACGGTGATCCCGTCGGTCCAGCGGGCCGGCAGCGGGTGGGCGGTCCTGGTGGCGTCCACCCCCCGCTCGTGGACGACCTCGACGTCGTCGCCGAGCGCTGCGCGGAGCCCCTCGAGGACCGTCGTGGCGTGGTGGAGGTTCATGGACGCCGACCCGCCGCCCAGCAGGGTGAACGTGTCCGCGTTGGGGCCGAGGACGGCCACCGTGCGGACGCCGGGGGAGAGCGGCAGCACGGGTGCGCCGTCGACCGGGTCGTTGCGCAGGAGCACGATCCCGTCGGCCGCCGCGGCCCGCAGGACCTGGGCGTGGCGGGGGTCGTCCGCCGAACGCTCGGGCCCCCGGGCCGGTCGGTCCAGGAACCCGAACCGCGCCATGGTCGTGAGGATCCGTCGGGCCTTGTCCTCGACCACCGCCTCGTCGAGGTCGCCCGCGCGCACCTTCTCGGCGAGCACCGGACCCAGGTGCACCGGCGGGCCGGGCATCTCCATGTCGAGCCCGCCCGCCGCC
>CAIYXG010000031.1 GCA_903930035.1 uncultured Actinomycetes bacterium
CTCGCCCTCGGGCGGGTGCGCCAGGACCGGGGCGAGACCCTGGAGGACCAGATCCTCCGGGCCCGCGGGCTGCGGTGACGCAAACCCCACCGGGAGACCGGGGGCCGCTCGCTGTGTGATCTGCACGCCGCGGGACCTCCCCGGCAGTGCAACATGCTTCGAGCGGTCCCCACTTCCGGTGGGGGCCGCGTTCGTTTCCGCCCGGCGCCGGCGCAGCCACGGAGTTCCACGGCCCTTCCCTCGCCCGCTGTCGTCCGTGCGGCCCCGCCGGTGGCCGACGAGCTCGGCGGGGTCCGGCACACCGGTGGCCGTGCACCCCGACGGCGTCCCCACAGCGGCCTGGCTCGCCGCCGACCACTCGACGCGCCTCGAGGACTGCGCCAGCGCCCGGGAACGCCACGGCCCGGCCGCCGTGGCTCCCACCGCGGGCCGAGCGACGGCGTCACCGGGCGCGCAGGACGATGCCCACCAGTCCCGCAGTTGCCGCAGGTGCACCTGCGACAGCCTCCCCTCGTCGACCAGCCACCGGGTCCGGTCGGTGAACCGCTGGTAGGTCCCCACGAGCTCGGTGGGCGTGATCGGGAACCGCTCGACGCGCTCGACCTCCCAGCCCGGCCCGGGCGCGCACGTCATCCGCGCCGCGGCGTCCGGCCGGGCGACGACGACCCCCGGTGTCTCCACCGCGGCGAGGTACGCCGACCACGCCCCGGTCGGTGCGTCCGAGACCGTCCGGTCGCCTGGCAAGGTGAGCACCAGCTGGCCGCCTGGTCGCACCACCCGGCGCAGCTCCGCGCTCGCGGCCTCGAGGTCGTCGACGTGCTGCAGCACCCGGTCGGCCAGCACCGCGTCGAACCCGCCGGTGGCGAACGGCAGCGCCCGCACGTCGCCCACCGCCCCGGGCGCCACCTTCCGGGCCAGGTCCGCGAACGCACCGGCCGCGCCGGCATGGACCGTCACCACCTCGCACCTGCCTCCGACGAGCGCCCGGGTGCTCTCGGCGAGCCCGGGGCCGACCTCGGGCACACGGCCTGTGGCGATCACGCCCCGTGACCACTCCCGGCTCGCACGGAACGCCCCCGTGTGGGCGTACGACGCCAGCGCGGAGACGAGCACCGCGGCGGGCCCGGTGCCGGTGCCGGGGTGCTCGTGGAAGTTCGTCGACCCCGTCGCCATCACCGAACCGTCCCCGGCGACGGGGACCGTGCACCCACCTGGTGGCCCCTCACGCCGGCTGGCGCCGGGTGACCCGCCAGGTGGCCTCCGCGAGCCGGCTCGCGGGCACGAACGTCCCGCAGTACCGGCACCGGGTCACCGACTCACGGGGCGCGCCGCAGCTGTCGCACCGGGCACCTCCGCCGGTGAGCTGCTCGACGGGGATCGTCACCTCCCAGGACTCCTTCCACAGCAACGGCTCGTCGCTGTCCGCGGACCGGCCCCGGTGCGTGAGCACCGCCCGGGCGACGAGATGGGACGTCGAGGACGTGACCGAGACGGGACGGACCTCGATCCCATCGAGCACCACGCGCTCGTTGTCACGGACCTTCTCGCCGGTGCGCGCCCGCCCGGCGCTGGCGACGTCGACGCGCCGGGCGGCTTCGAGGACGTCCGCGGCCAGCACCGAGGCCGCCAGGTCCAGGTCGTCACGGTTACGGGCGTCCACCACCACGCCGGCCGCGGCGACCAGGTAGGCCGTGAGACGTTCGCCGTCGAGCAGGTCCCCGCCGGCGACCCTCGCGGCCAGCTCCCCCCAGCTGCGGTTCACTGTTCCAGCAGCCGCCGCTTGGCGGCAGCGAACTCCTCGTCGTCGAGCACACCGCTGCGGTGCAGCTCGGCCAGCCGCTCGAGCTGCCCGGCAAGCCCTGCCTCCGGTGCCGCCGGTGCCGGGGCAGCCGGGGCAGCCGGGGCAGCCGGGTCGGGTGTCATCAGCATCTTGGCCAACAGCAACGGGTTCACCTCGCCACCGCCACCGGACTGGGCCATGTTCATCAGTGCCTGCCCGCGGGCGTAAGCCTCGTAGCTGCCGGCCAGGCCGGCATAGCCCTTGGCCGCCGTGAACGCCTGGAGCTGGTCGACCGTGGCCTGGTCCATCGTCACGTGCAGCTGGGCGAACCCGGAGACCGCCAGACCGAACGGCGCCAGCGCGATGTTCGCCGCCGCGACCGTCTCGTCCTCGAGCTGCTGCTGGGAGCTGCCCAGCCCGTACAGCCCCGTCCGGGAGACGATATCGGCCGTCTCCTCGCGCACCGCGGCGAGCACCTGGCCCGTGAGCACGCGTCGGACACCGGTGTCATCGGGCAGGTCGCTGGATCCCACCAGGCTGTTGAGCAGCGTCACCGGGTCGACCACCTGGGCGGTGAACTCGCCGAAGACCTGCAACGCCGCGACGAAGCCGCTCTCGGGGTCCCGTACGTGGTCGACCGGGCCGCCGAAGGGGATGTTGGGCACCTGGCGGGTCACGACGTAGTACAGCTCGCAGTCGTAGTAGCCGTCCGCGGTCAGGTGGTCCACCAGCCACGCGACCGGCCCCGAGGCCCCCTCGGTGAGCTCGTGACGGCCCGGGCCGAAGGTGCCCACGACGTTGCCGGAGTTCGTGAACACCGCGACGTAGTCCATGTCCACCGTCACCCGGCTCCGGGCGCGGATCTGCTGGTCCGGCCACTTGTAGACCAGCTGCCCCTTGTACTGGTCGGCGAGCTCGATGAAGAACCGCTCGATCCCACGGTCGTCGTCCTTGCGGAAAATGCCCATGATGACCTCCTGTCACCATCCATCGTCCGGGCCTGCTCGCGTTCAGCACGCCGTGTGGCCCGGGTCGCGGCACCCTCCCGGGTGGGGACCGCCATGAGGGGTGCCCGCGACACACCGTGCCGGCTACGATCCCACGTCGCCCCCGGTGTGGCCGACGCCGAGTTCAGCAATGTCCCCGACGGCACGGACGGCGATCACCCCGCTCGTCGCGCCACTCGCCAGGTCGGCCGTCCGTTCACACCTCACTGTTTGGCCCGATACCGGTGTGCCCGACACCGCACATGCCCAGCCCGTCCCCGTCGCTACCGTCACCGTCACCCCGGCCGGCATCGTGTCGGTGACGGTGATCGGCGCGGCGCTGGACGCGGCCGACGCATCGGGCCCGTCGTTGGTCACCGTGAGGTCGTAGACCACCTCGCCACCGGCGACCGGGGCGCCCACGGTGTCCTTGGAC
>CAIYXG010000032.1 GCA_903930035.1 uncultured Actinomycetes bacterium
ACCTTCATCACCTCGCTGGCCTTCTCCTCGACCAGCAGGACGGCCGTCCCCCGGTCGCGCAGCTCGCGGATGGCGTCGATCACGATCTCGGCGGCCAGCGGGGCCAGCCCGAGGGTCGGCTCGTCGGCGACCAGCGCGGCCGGCGGGTCGGCGAGCGCGGGGGCGAGCGACAGCATCTGCTGCTCACCGCCCGACAGCAGCCCGGCGGTCTGGCGGCGTCGCTCCCCCAGGATCGGGAACCGGTCGTAGGCGTTCTGACGGAGGGTCGGGTCGCGCAGGAGGACCTCGAGGTTCTCCTCCACCGTGAGCCCCGGGAAGATGCCCCGGGCCTCGGGCACCAGGATCAGCCCCTGCCGGGCCCGGGTGTGCGCCAGGGAGGCGGTCAGGTCCTGCCCGGCGATCTCGACCACCCCGGACACCACCGGCACCAGCCCGGCCGCCACCCCGCAGAGGGTGCTCTTGCCGGCGCCGTTGGCGCCGAGCAGCGCCACCACCTGCCCGGGCTCGACCGCCACCGAGACGCCGTGGAGCACCTCGACGTCGCCGTAGCCCGCCACCACACCGGCCAGGCGGATGACCGGGGCCGCACCCGGTCCGCCGGTCGCGCTCGGACCCGCCTGGGCCGCCGCCACCGCCTCGTCGGGCGCGACCTCCGGGACCACCACGGTCTCGCCCTGGGGCACCGTCTCCTCGGCTGCCGCGATCGCGGCGGCGCGCTCCTTCAGCCGCCGCTTCTCGAGGCGCTTCGCGCCCATCGTGGCGAGGATGCCGTCGGGGTTCTTGGCGAGGTTGATCGCCCCGAGACCGAAGAGCATCGGCGTGAAGTAGGGCGACGTGACCAGGGCGCCGAGGAAGTCGGGCATCCACGAGAACCCGGCGAGCTGGGTCCAGATCTGCGGGGAGGCCGTGAAGGCCAGGCCGGCGAGGAACGCGCCGCCGGGTCGACGCACGCCGAACGTGACCGCCACCGCGATCCACACCAGCCCGATGAGCGGCGGCACGCTGTTGTTGGTGATCGAGAGGTTGGTGAGGCCGTACATCGCCCCGCCGAAGCCGGCGATGCCCGCCGAGAGGGCGAAGATGGCGATCTGGGCGCGCACCGGGGAGATGCCCGAGGTCCGGGCCGCCACCTGGGAGCTGCGCACGGCGAACATGGCCCGGCCCGACGGCGAGCGCTGGAGGTTGTGGATCAGCAGCGTCCCGACCCCGAACACCACGAGGAGCATGCAGAGCTGCTCACCCGGCTTGGCGAAGTCGAACGTGTGGATCCCGAAGAGGTTCAGACTGGGCGGACGGAACGAGTACCCGAACGACCCGTTGGCGATGTCGTCGTTCTGGTACACGATGAAGTACATGACCCAGGCCAGGGCGAAGGTCGCCAACGCGAGGGCCAGGGCACCCAGCCGACGCACCGGGAAGGCCACCAGGCTGCCGAGCACGGCCGCGGCCACCGCGCCGAGGAGGCAGGCCACCAGGAAGTTCATCGACCCGTTCTTCACCACGAAGGGGATGTCGAACGTCCACGACGCCCACGGCGGCGGGTGCACGGCGTCGGCACCCTGGAGCGCCCACCCGGCCAGGAACCCGCCTGCGGTCACGAAGGTGGCCTGGGCGAGGCTGACCATGCCGCCGATGCCGGTCACCACCACGAACGACAGGAAGACGATCCCGAGCGCCACCCCCGGCGCCAGGACGGCACTGCGCACGAAGTCGGGGTTCCCGGGCCAGGGCAGCCACCCGAACGCGTACAGCACCAGGAGCGCGGTGATGATCGTCCAGGGGAGCTTGCGCCGCCAGCCGGGCATCCCCGTCCGGTGGTCGGGCGCCGGCTTCTCGTCGGACACCGTCCCGGCCGCCCGGCCCTTGTCGCGCCCGATGAGGAACAACGCCAACAGGAGCACGATGTAGGGGACGGCGGCGTCGAGCCCGGACAGCTGGTTGAGGAAGGTCGGGAGCAGGTCGAG
>CAIYXG010000033.1 GCA_903930035.1 uncultured Actinomycetes bacterium
GACCCTGACGGCCCCGAGCCGACCGACGAGCCCGCGCCCGCCGTGGACGACGCGCTCGAGTATTCGGTGGTCGACGCCGTGGCCGACGCGTCGCACGACGCCGCGCCGTCCGTCGCGACCTTCGAGGACGGGGAGGACGACGACGCCGAGGATGCCAAGTGGGGGCTCGGCCCCGCCGAGCCGCTGGTCGGCTTCGGCGCCCCGCCGGTCGTCGCCGTGGTGGTCACCAAGGACGCCGGCGACTGGTTCGCCGAGACCTGCTCCTCGCTGGCGGCCCAGGACTACGAGAGCCTGTCGGTCCTGGTGATCGACAACGGCGGCGAGGTCGACCCGTCCGGCACCGTCGCCGAGCACATGCCGTCGGCGTTCGTGAAGCGGCTCGAGGAGGACCGGGGCTTCTCCGCCGCCGCCAACGACGTCCTCAGCTCGGTCGAGGGCGCGCCGTTCCTGCTGTTCCTCCACGACGACGTCCGGCTGGACCCGTCCGCCGTGACGGAGCTGGTCGCCGAGGCGTTCCGGGCCAACGCCGGCATCGTGGGCCCCAAGCTGGTCGACTGGGACGAGCCGGACCGCCTGCGCTCGGTCGGCCTGATGGTGGACCCCTACGGGTTCGCGTCCGAGGTGGCCGAGCCGGGCGAGCTCGACCAGTCGCAGCACGACCTGGCCCGCGAGGTGTTCGCGGTCTCCGGGGCCTGCCTGCTGGTCCGGGCCGACCTGTTCTCGGCGATCGGCGGGTTCTCCGAGTCGGTGCCGTTCTTCGGCGAGGACACCGACCTCTGCTGGCGGGCCCACACCGCCGGCGCGTCGGTCCAGCTGTGCCCACGGGCCACCGTCGCCCACCGCGGCCGGTTCACCGAGCGGCGCGAGGTGGAGGACCCCGAGCGCACGCTCCTGCAGCACCAGGCCCGCTCCATGCTGGCCAACTACTCGGGCCGCCGCCTGCTCGCCGCCGGCCCGACGGCGTTCCTGCTCTCGCTGGTCGACCTGCTCGGCTCGCTCGTCCTGGGGCGCTTCGACCGGGCCAGCGACATCGCCGCCGCCTACGGCGGCAACCTGCTGGGCCTGCCGTCGCTGCTCCGGGACCGCCGCCGGGTGGCCAGGTCGCGCCGCGTCCCCGACTCCTCGTACCTGCCGCTGATGCGGCAGGGCAGCTCCCGGCTCCGGACGCTGGTGCGGGGCGCCGAGCAGGAGAACCGGCTCATGGCGGCCACGCAGGCGGGCCGGTCCTACCTGCGCTCGCTCGACGACGGCCCGAACCGGCTGGCGCTCGGCGTGGGCGTCGTCGCGCTGGTGCTCGCCGTGCTCGGGGCGCGCAACCTGGTCACCGGTCCGCTGCCCGTCCTGCGGGAGTTCGTCGACCTGGGCCGGTCCGGCCCGCAGCTGGTCTCGCAGTGGTGGGTGGCCTGGCGCGACGCGGGGCTGGGGGAGTCGTCGGTGCCGCCGGGGTTCGTGCCCGGGATGGGCGTGCTGTCGACCCTCCTGCTGGGCTCGACCGGCGCCGCCTGGCGCGTGTTCGTCCTGCTGCTCCTCGTCCTGGGCGGCGTCGGCAGCTGGCGCCTGGTCGGCAAGGACCGGCCCCTGCCCGCCCGCGTCGGGGCGATGGTCGTCTACACGCTCAGCCCGGTGGCGCTCGGGGCGATGGGCACCGGCCGCCTCCAGGCGCTCGTGGCCTACGCCGCCGCCCCGTGGCTGCTGCGCCGCGTGGCCCGCGACGCGGGCGTGGCCCCGTTCGGCGACGCCTCGACCCGCCGGTTCTCGTTCCGGCAGCTGGGCGGGACGGCGCTCGTGCTCGGCCTGGTGGCCTCGCTGAGCCCGGTGGGGGCCCTCCTCCTGGTCGTGGCACTGCTGGTCATGGCGGCGGCACCTGCGCTCCTGGGCGACGCGGCCGGGGCGGCCCGGATGGTCCGCTCCGTCCTGCTGCCGGCCGTCGGCGCGGCGGCCCTGAACGCACCGTGGTTCGTGGAGTGGGTGCTGCGGGGCGACCTGGCCTCGCTGACGGGCGTGTGGAAGGGCTCGGGCGCGATGCCCTCCGCCGCGCAGGTCGTGACCGGCAGCGTGGGCTCGGTGCAGACCGGCTGGTGGGGCTGGGGGGTCGTGGCCGCGGCGCTGTTCGGCCTGCTCGCGGGCAAGGGCTGGCGCTTCGCATGGGCCGCGAGCTCGTGGACCCTGGCGCTCGGTGTCTGGTTCCTGGTGGTGCTGCTGGCCCGTGGCGGGTTCCTGGCCGGTGCCGGTCCGGAGCTGTTCCTGGTCCCGGCCGCGCTGGCGATGGCCGTCGCGGTGGCCATGAGCGCCGCGGCCTTCACCGACGACGTGGTGGGCCGCGACTTCGGTGCCAGCCAGATCCTGGCCATCGTCGCCGGGGCGGTGCTCGTGCTGTCCGTCGTGCCGGTCGCGGTGGCGTCCCTCGACGGCCGCTGGTACCAGCCCCGGGGCGACTTCGGGCGGCTGCTGCGGACCGTCGACACGGGCGACACCTTCCGCTCGCTGTGGATCGGCGACCCGGACGTCCTGCCGGTGGCCGGGTGGCAGCTCGACGACGGCACCGGCCTGGCGGTCGGGCTGAGCGAGGGCCTGGACCCGCTCGTGACCCAGCGGTTCCGCCTGGACGGCGGACCGGGGGTGCGCCAGCTCCGGGCCGCGGTCGACGCCGCGTTCGAGGGCGGCACCAACCGCCTGGGCCAGCTCCTGGCGCCCATGGGCATCAAGTACGTGGTCGTGGTGGACCGGCCGGCCCCCGAGCCGTTCGCGCCGCGCGAGGTGCCGGTGCCGGCGGGCGCCCTCTCGGCGCTGCGCGAGCAGCTCGACCTGGTGGAGGTCCCGACCAACCCGGCGGTGGCACTCTTCAAGAACCCGGGCGCCTGGCCGCTGCGGTCCGACGTCACCCGGCTCGACCTCCCGGCCAACGGCGTCCCGACGCTCCGGGGCCAGCTGGCACTGCCCCCGACCACGCCGCCCGCCGTGCTCGGCACCGGGCCGTCCACCAGCGCGACCGGCACGGTGCCCGACGGTGCCCAGGTCGCCCAGGCCGTCAGCGGCGACCCGGCCTGGTCGCTGACCGTCGACGGCGGCCCGCCCGCGTCCCGCTCTGACCTGTTCGGCTGGGGCCAGACCTTCTCCGTCCGCGACGGCGGCACCGCCACGCTCGCCTGGTCGACCCCGCAGTTCTCCCGGCTCCTCCAGCTCGGACAGGTCGTGGCGCTCGTGGTCCTGCTGGCCATGACGTTCGGGGGGAGCCGGCTGGTGCCCCGCGGCCGCTGCCGAGACCGCCAGGACGCGGCGGAGCCGGTCGTGGTCGTCGAGGAGCCCGAGGACATGGTCCCGCTCGGCGACGGGACCGGCACGACGGCCCCGGGGGGCGGGGCATGAACGCGCGCCGGCTCCTGCTGACCGGCGGGGTCGTGGCCGTGCTCGTGGCGCTCGTCGCGTTCTGGGGCGGGCGGCCCGCCCCTGTCGTGAACGACGTGGACCGTCCGGACGTCCCCACCGCGGGCGCCCGCGGCGAGCTGTCGTCCACCTGGTTCTGCGCCGCAGGGGCCCTGGCGGCCGACCAGCCCGCCCGGCACACGCTGTTCCTGACCAACCCGACCGCCCGCCCCACGACCGTCACCCTGAACGGCTACAGCCAGACGGCCCGTCTGGGTGCCAAGCAGGTCCTGGTGGGCCCCGCGTCCTCCGCCGTTGCCGACGTCGACGAGCTCTTCGGCGCCGGGACCTCGGTCATGGTCGAGTCGCCCGTCGCCCCGCTGACGGTGGCCCACCGCCTGCAGACCCCGACCTACGCCGACCAGACGGCGTGCGCCACCGCCACCTCGGGCCGCTGGTACTTCCTCTCGCAGGCCACGGTCCGGGGCGCCACCGCGACCCTGGTGCTGTTCAACCCGTTCTCGGTCGACGCCGGGGCGGACGTGCGGATCGGTCTGGACGGCGGCGTGCGCAGCCCCCGGGCGCTCAACGGCATCGTGGTCCCTGCGGGTCAGACCCGGTACGTCCCGCTCGGCGAGTCGGTCCAGCGCCGTGAGGCCTTCACCGCCACGGTGCAGATGCGGTCGGGCCGGCTGGTGGCCGAGACCGTGCAGACGTTCGACGGGTCCAACGGGCCGCGGGGCATGCGCCTCCAGCTCGGGGTCCCGGCCGCCCGCAACTACTGGTCGTTCGCCGCCGGGTTCACCGGCCCCAACGCGGCGGAGCGGGTGGTGCTGCACAACCCCGGCCGCTCGACCGTGACGGCGCTGGTCCAGGTCACCCCCTACGGCGCGGCCGCCAGCCCGCCGGACCCGTTCCAGGTCGAGGTGCCGCCCCTGCGGTTCACGACGCTGGACCTGTCCGCCGAGTCCCGCGTGCCCGGCGTCGGCTACCACGCGGTGGACGTGCAGGCCGACGCGCCGGTCGTGGTCGCCCGGACCAACACCCTCAGCGGACCGCCCGGCGCGGGCCAGGACGGCGTCCCGGCCCGACCGGCGCTCACCCGCGGCACCGCCGTGGCGACCGGCACGCCGGTCCAGGCCACCGACTGGCTCCTGCCGGCGGTGCGGACCGGGCCGGCGCAGCGGTCGGTCGTGCTGGTCCACAACACCTCGGCGGGCATCGCGCTCGTGAAGGTCGCCCTGCTGGTCGACGGGACGCGCACGGTGCTGCCCGGCTTCGGGCGCTACGAGCTGGCGGCCGGCGACAGCGTGCTCGTCCCGGTCGGCCCGACCGGCGTGCCCGACGGCTCGGTCGGCGTGCAGGTGGGGTCGTCCACCCCGGTCGTCGTGGAGAGCCTCAGCACCTTCTTCGGGACCGACGACCTGTCGATGGACCTGGGCGTCCCGCTCCCGGGAGGGCCGGGCAGCCTGGGTCTGCTGGCGGGCGGCTGACGTGGAACGCGTCGTCGTCGCGCTCGTCCTGGCCGCGGTGGCCGCGGCGGTCGCCGTGCTGACCGACCGGTCCCGCCGGAAGGACGCACCCACCCAGCCCCGGACCTACGCAGCACCGCTCCAGGTCGACCGGGCCGACTTCCTGCGGCCGGACGCCGACTGGCTCGTGGTGGCCTTCACGTCCTCCACGTGCAGCACCTGTGCCGACGTCGCCGCCAAGGTGGCCGTGCTCGACGGCCCAGAGGTGGCCGTGGCGGTGGTGGACGCGGTGGAGGACAAGGACCTCCACGACCGCTACCAGGTCGAGGCGGTGCCCATCGTCGCGGTGGCGGGACCCGACGGCGTGGTGCAGGCCTCGTTCGTGGGCCCGGTCAGCGCCACCCACCTGTGGGGGGCGCTGGCGGAGCTGCGCGAGCCGGGGTCGGTGCCCGAGGGCTGCGGCGCCGGCGGGCACGGCCACGAGGACGACCCGGCCGAGGGGCCGGCGCCGTCCGACCCCGGCTGAGCTCAGGCCTGCGGAGGCTCGGGGAGCGGCCCGGACGACGGCGGGACCGCCGGCGGCGGCGTGATGGTCGACGGCAGCGGCGGGGGAGTGGTCCCCGGTGCGCCGGAGGCGCTCGGTGCGGCCGTGGGGGCCGGTGCGGCGGGGTCGGCCGGGAGCGTGCCGGCAGCCACCGAGATCAGCCGCGTCACCTCGGCGCCCGAGATGGTCTCGTGCTCGAGCAGGGCGCGGGCCACCAGGTCCAGCGCCTTGCGCTGGGTGGTCAGCAGCTCGACGCAGTGGTCCGCGGCCTCGCGGAGGATCCGCTCGACCTCGGCGTCGATCAGCTTGGAGGTGTCCTCGGAGTACTCGCGCTGGGTGCCGAAGTCGTCGCCCAGGAACACCGGCCCGGACGTGCCCCACGCCCGGGGGCCGACGGCGTCGCTCATGCCGAACTCCGTGACCATGCGCCGGGCCCGCTCGGTCGAGACCTGCAGGTCGTTGCTGGCGCCGGTCGAGCGGTGGTTGAAGACCAGGTCCTCCGCCACCCGGCCGCCCATGGCCACCACGATCGACTCGTCCAGGTACTCCTTGGAGTAGGAGTGGCGCTCCTCCTCGGGGAGCTGCTGGGTCACGCCCAGCGCCATGCCCCGGGGCAGGATCGTCACCTTGTGCACCGGGTCGGCGTTGGGCAGCAGGGCCGCACAGAGCGCGTGGCCGGCCTCGTGGTAGGCGGTGATCTCCTTCTCCCGCTCGTCGATGACGCGGTTCTTCCGCGCCCGCCCCCAGCGGACCTTGTCGCGGGCCTCTTCCAGGTCCGCCTGCTCAATGTGGGTCTTGTTGGCCATGGTCGCCGAGATCGCGGCCTCGTTGACCAAAGCGGCCAGGTCGGCCCCGCTGAACATCGGGGTGCCGCGGGCCATGCGCTGCAGGTCGACGTCGGGGGCGGTTCGCACCTTGCCGGCGTAGATCTTGAGGATTTCCAGGCGTCCCTGCAGGTCGGGCAGGGGCAC
>CAIYXG010000034.1 GCA_903930035.1 uncultured Actinomycetes bacterium
CGCTTGGCAATGGGCGACCTGCGGCGTCCCGGCGAGGAAATCCCAAGTTCGGCGTGACAGCCCCCCGGATGTGTGGAAGATTTAGCGCTAATGGCAGACCGCTCCACCTTCACCGACCAGGCGTCCCCGCACTTTGACGGGCTCTACGCCGCCGCGATGCGCATGACGCGCAACCCGGCCGACGCAGAGGACCTGGTCCAGGAGACCCTCATCCGGGCCTACCGGGGCTTCGAGGGCTTCTCCGACGGCACCAACCTGCGTGCCTGGCTCTACCGGATCCTCACCAACACGTTCATCAACTCCTACCGGGCCAAGCAGCGCCGGCCGGAGCAGACCGAGCTCGACGAGTCCGAGGACCTCTACCTCTACCGCCGGCTGGGCGGTCTCGAGGCGGCCAAGATGGGCCGCTCCGCCGAGGACGAGATGATGGACCTCTTCAGCGAGACCGAGGTCAAGGCGGCCATCGAGGCCCTGCCCGAGTCGTTCCGGATGTGCGTGCTGCTCGCCGACGTCGAGGGCTTCGCCTACAAGGAGATCGCCGAGATGCTCGAGATCCCCATCGGCACGGTGATGAGTCGTCTCCACCGGGGAAGAAAAGCGCTGCAGCGCGCGTTGTACGAGTTCGCCGTCGATCGAGGCCTGACCGGTCGCACTCCCGCGACCGCCGACGCCTGACGCCGGTGGGCTGGCCATGGCACTGACTGAAAATGCGGACACGATGACCGACCACGAGTGCGACGAGGCGATCTCCGAGCTGTACCGCTACCTGGACGGTGAGCTCGACCCCGAGAGCCTGGCCCACGTCGAGGCCCACCTCCGCAAGTGCTCGCCCTGCCTGGAGGCCTACGACTTCGAGGCCGAGCTGCGCCAGATGATCGCGGCCAAGAGCGCCGAGCAGATGCCGACCGAGCTGCGCCGTCAGATCCTCGACGTGCTCGACCGGCTCGACGACTCCCTCAACTGAGCCCAGACCTGACGGCACGGGTGCCCCCGTCGTAGAGTGCGTCCCATGGTTCTTGCCGCTGAAGCGACCTCCAAGGTGTGGCACTTCTGGATCGCCGTGCCGCTGGCACTCGGTGTGATCGCCGCACTGCTCACCATCGTCGGCCTCTACTTCTTCAAGGTGACCCGGACCCGGTACCCCAAGGCCGGGGACTGAGGTCCCCCGCCCGCCGTGCTGCCGACGGGCGCCGCCCCGACGTGGTCCCCGGGCCGGACGTGAGGGTCGGGTACCCATGAGCCAGAGCATCGACTGGGCCCTCGCCGAGACCGTCGCCGCCAAGATGGCGGGACAGGAGCCGTTCGCGAGCTCGTACCACCGGCACGGCATGGACGAGGACTTCGACCGGTTCACCGCCGAGGCCCAGGTGTTCGTCGAGGCCGAGACCGGCTTCACCTCGCTGGCCGGCCCGGCCCGCGCCCGGGTGGTCGACCGGACCGACTGGGTGAGCGCCAACCTGGCCAGCTACGGCCGTCTCCTGCGGCCGGTGCTCGACCAGCTCGAGTCCAGGATGACCGGCCCGGCCGGCTCGCTCTCGGGCAAGATCGCCGGCGCCGAGCTGGGTGCCCTCCTGGGCTGGATGTCCTCGCGGGTGCTCGGCCAGTACGACCTGCTGGTCCTGGAGGACGAGGACCCCGACGAGCAGGACCTCGTCTACTACGTGGGCCCGAACATCCTGTCGCTGGAGAAGCGGCACTCGTTCCCGCCCGCCGAGTTCCGGCTCTGGGTCGCGCTGCACGAGGTCACGCACCGGACCCAGTTCACCGGGATCCCCTGGCTGCGCCCCTACTTCCTGGAGCTCGTGGGCGAGCTCGTCGGCATGGCCGACCCCGACCCGGCCCGGCTGTTCACCGCGGCGGGCCGGGTGGCCGAGGGGATCCGGACCGGCCGCAACCCGCTCGCCGAGGGTGGGGTGGCCGCGCTGTTCGCCAGCCCCGAGCAGCGGGTGGTCATGGACAAGGTGGGCGGGCTCATGAGCCTGCTCGAGGGCCATGGCGACGTCGTCATGGACCGCGCCGCCATGGACCGCGTGCCGTCGGCCGACCGGTTCGGCCGGGTGCTCCGGGCCCGCCGCGCCGAGATGAACGTGGCGGCCAAGCTGCTGCAGCGGCTGATCGGGCTCGAGGCCAAGCTGGCCCAGTACGAGCAGGGCGAGAAGTTCATCGCCGAGGTGGAGCGGGTGGGCGGCACGGCGCTGCTCAACCGGGCCTTCGAGTCGCCCGACCTGCTGCCGACGCTGGAGGAGATCCGCAGCCCGGCCGCCTGGATCGCACGGGTGGGCCGCGAGGGCGCCGCCGCGTGAGCGTCCGCCGGCCGTCGTCCGACGACCCGGTCCTGGCGGCGCTGCTCGCCCGCTGCACGTTCCCCGCCGGCGGTCCCGCCGGGCCGCTCGTGGTGGCCGTCTCGGGCGGGGCCGACTCCGTGGCGCTGCTCGCGCTCGCCGTCGCCACCGGCCGGCCGACCTCCGCCGTCCACGTCGACCACGGGCTCCGTCCCGGTTCGGCGGCCGAGGCCGCGCCGGTCGCCGACCTCTGCGCGGCGTGGGGCGCCCGGTTCGGGTCCCGGACCGTGCAGGTGGCGGACGGTCCGGACCTGGAGTCGCGGGCCCGCGCCGCCCGCCACGCCGTGCTCCCGGCCGACGCCCTGCTCGGCCACACCGCCGACGACCAGGCCGAGACCGTGCTCCTCCGGCTGCTCCGCGGGACCGGCCCGTCCGGCCTGGCGGCCATGCGGCCCGACCGGCACCCACTCCTGCGGCTCCGCCGGGCCGACACCGAGGCGCTCTGTGCCCACCTGGGCGTGGTGCCGTTCGAGGACCCCTCCAACCGGGACCCCCGCTTCACCCGCAACCGGGTCCGCCACGAGGTCCTGCCGCTGCTCGCCGACGTGGCCGGCCGCGACCCCGTGCCGCTCCTGGCGCGGCTCGCCGACCTGGCGGGGGAGCAGGCCGACGTCCTGGAGGAGGTTGCGCTGATGGTCGACCCCACCGACGCCCCGGTGCTGGCGACCCTGCCCCCGGCGCTCGCGGCCACGGCCGTTCGCGCGTGGTGGCGCACGACCACAGGCTCGCCCCACCCGCCCGACGCCGCGGCGGTGGCGCGGGTCCTGGCCGTGGCCGACGGCACCTCGACCGGCTGCGACGTGGTCGCAGGGTGGTCGGTCCGACGCACCGGCGGCCGGCTCCGCCTGGTGGGTCCGCGGGGCGCGCCGCCGCCGGACGCGCCGGAACGCGACGAGGTCGCGCAGGGCTAAGGTCGCCCCGATGGCTGACGGCGGAACTCCAGCAAGTGGTGGCGTGGCGGACGAGTACGTGGGGCGGGTGCTCCTCACCGAGGAGCAGATCGCGGCCCGGGTCGCCGAGATCGGTGCCCAGCTCACGGCGGACTACGCCGGCCGCCGCCCGCTGCTGGTGTGCGTGCTGCGCGGCGCCTACGCCTTCATGACCGACCTGGCCCGCGCGGTCGACCTGCCCGTGGAGATCGACTTCATCGCGGTGAGCTCGTACGGCTCGGCCACCCGGACCTCGGGCGTCGTGCGCCTGGTCAAGGACCTCGACGTCGAGATCACCGACCGCGACGTCGTGCTGGTCGAGGACATCGTCGACACCGGCCTGACCCTGCGCTACCTGCGCCGCAGCCTGGAGGCCCGAGGGCCGGCGTCGCTCGAGGTGTGCACGCTCCTGGCCCGCGAGTCCGCCGACCTGGACGGCCTGGGCGTGCGCTACGTGGGGTTCACGATCCCCGGCGACTTCGTCATCGGCTACGGCCTCGACGCCGCCGAGCGCTACCGCAACCTGCGGTACCTGGCGGTCTACGAGCCGCAGGACTGACCCCGACCGCCCGGCCGCCGGCTGAGGAGCGCCCCGGGCGGCCCGGCCGGTTCTGCCGGCCCCGTCGGTAGCCTCGTCCGGGATGAAGCGACGCGCACAGCAGCTGGTCCGCTCGTGGCGGACGTGGGTGGCGGTCGCCGCGCTCGTGGTCGTCGCCACGGTGGTGGTGGACCAGTTCCGGCCGTCGCCCACCGTGATCCCGCTCGACACCTTCACCGCCGACGTCGCCGCCGGCCGGGTCGCCACCGCGGAGGTCCAGTCCGAGGCGTCGCAGGTCGTGGGCGAGCTGACCGACGGCACCCGGTACGTCGCCGCCTTCCCCCCGGCCTACGGGGAACGCCTGACCACCCAGCTGCTGCGGGCCGAGGTGGACCTCTCGGCCGACAACGGGGCCAACAGCACCCTGACCGACCTGCTGGTCAACCTGGTGCCGACCGTCCTGGTGATCGGTGTCTTCCTGTGGTTCGCGTTCCAGATGCAGGGCGGCGGGCGTGCCAACCGGTTCGGCCGCGCCCGCGCCCGTCTGGCCGGCCAGGACGACCCGGTGACCTTCGCCGACGTCGCCGGCGCCGACGAGGCCGTCCAGGAGCTGGGCGAGATCGTCGAGTTCCTGAAGGACCCGTCCCGGTTCACCCAGCTGGGGGCGCGGATCCCCAAGGGCGTCCTGCTGTCGGGCCCCCCGGGCACCGGCAAGACCCTCCTGGCCCGCGCCGTCGCCGGCGAGGCCGGCGTGCCGTTCCTGACCATCTCGGGCTCGGACTTCGTCGAGATGTTCGTCGGCGTGGGCGCCAGCCGGGTCCGCGACCTCTTCAAGCAGGCGGTGGCCCAGGCGCCGGCCATCGTGTTCGTGGACGAGATCGACGCCGTCGGCCGCCACCGTGGCACCGGCGTGGGCGGTGGCCACGACGAGCGCGAGCAGACGCTCAACCAGCTCCTGGTGGAGATGGACGGCTTCGACGCCACCACCGGCGTAATCCTCATGGCGGCCACCAACCGGCCCGACATCCTGGACCCGGCGCTCCTGCGGCCCGGCCGGTTCGACCGCCAGATCGTGGTGGACCCGCCCGACGTCGGCGGTCGCGCCGCCATCCTGCAGGTCCACGCCCGGAACAAGCCGCTCGACGACTCGGTTGACCTGTCCGTGCTGGCTCGTCGCACGCCCGGGTTCACCGGCGCCGACCTCTCCAACGTCCTCAACGAGGGTGCACTGCTCGCGGCGCGCCGCGGCTCGGCCACGGTCGACCAGCGCGACCTGACCTCGGCCATCGACCGTGTGCTCGCCGGCCCCGAGCGCCACAGCCGGGTCCTCGGGGAGGAGGAGCGGCGGGTGATCGCCGTGCACGAGGCGGGCCACGCCCTGGTCGGCCACGTCCTCCCGCACGCCGAGGAGGTCCACAAGATCTCGATCGTGGCCCGTGGCAGTGCGCTCGGGTTCACCGTGATGCTCCCCGAGGAGGACCGCCACCTCCACACCCGCTCGGACCTCTCGGACCGGCTGGCCATGACGCTCGGCGGCCGGACCGCCGAGGAGGTCGTGTTCGGCGACGTCACCACCGGTGCGGTCGACGACATCGAGCAGGCCACCCGGCTGGCCCGGGCGATGGTCACCGAGTTCGGCATGAGCGACAAGCTCGGCCCGCAGCGGTTCACCACGCGTGACGGCGAGCCGTTCCTGGGCCGCGAGCACGCCAGCCGGGCCGACATCTCCGACGACCTCGCCGCCCGCATCGACGACGAGGTGGCCCGCCTGCTGGACGAGGCCCACGCCCGTGCCCGGCACATCGTCGAGACGCACCGGGCCACACTGGACGCCCTGGCCGACGCCCTCGTGGAGCGCGAGACGCTCCTGGACGACGACCTGGCCACGATCTTCGACGGTATGTCGCCGTCGTGAACCCCGGGGAAGGGGACTGCCATGACCACCCATGACGACCATGCCGACCACGCGATCCTCGAGGCGGCCGACCTGAACGTGCCCGACGCGCTCCCGCACACCCCGGACCTCTCGGTGGCGGTGGACCAGGAGCGGATCGCCGCCGCGGTCCGCGAGATCCTGGTGGCCATCGGCGAGGACCCCGACCGTGACGGGCTGCACGACACGCCGGCCCGCGTGGCCCGCATGTACGCCGAGACCTGCTCGGGGCTGATCGACGACCCGTCGCGGCACCTGAAGGTGACGTTCGACGCCGGCCACGACGAGATGATCCTGGTGCGCGACATCACGCTCTACTCGCTGTGCGAGCACCATCTGGTGCCGTTCTACGGCAAGGCCCACGTCGCCTACATCCCCAACACGGACGGCCGCGTGACCGGCCTGTCCAAGCTGGCCCGTCTGGTGGACGGCTATGCCCGCCGGCCGCAGGTGCAGGAGCGGCTGACCACCCAGGTCGCCGACGCGATCGAGAAGGCGCTGGCGCCCCGGGGCGTGCTGGTCGTGGTCGAGGCCGAGCACATGTGCATGGCCATGCGCGGCATCCGCAAGCCCGGTTCGTCGACGGTCACCTCGGCGGTCCGGGGCATCTTCCGTGAGGACCCGGCGGCCCGTGCCGAGGCCATGCGCTTCATCGAGGCCGGTGGTCGCTGACCCCACGGAGGTCATGGGGGTGCTCAACGCCACCCCTGACTCCTTCTCCGACGGCGGGCTCCACCTGGACGTCGACGCGGCCCGCGCGCGGGTGCGCCAGATGGTCGCCGAGGGTGCGAACTGGGTCGACGTGGGCGGAGAGTCCACGCGCCCGGGCGCCGCGCCGGTCCCGGTGGACGAGGAGCTGCGGCGCGTCGTGCCGGTCGTCGAGGCGGTGGCCGAGGACTGCCGCTCGGCCGGGGTCGGGCTCTCCGTCGACACCCGTCGTGAGCAGGTGGCACGAGCCGCCGTCGCCGTCGGCGCCACCGTGGTGAACGACGTCTCGGCGTCGCTGTGGCCCGTGGCCGCCGACCTGGGTGTCGGCTGGGTGGCCATGCACATGGCGGGCGACCCGCGGACCATGCAGGACGACCCCCGCTACGACGACGTCGTGGACCAGGTCCGCCACTTCCTCGGCGGGCGCGCGGCACAGGCCCGGGCGGCCGGGGTGGCGCAGGTCTGGGTGGACCCGGGCATCGGGTTCGGCAAGACCACCCGGCACAACCTCGAGCTGCTCGCACGGCTGGACCTGCTGGTGGGGGACGGCACCCCAGTCCTGGTCGGGACGAGCCGCAAGCGCTTCACGGGCGAGCTGCTCGCCCGCTCGGACGCCGGCGAGCTCCGCCCGGTCCCGGAGGGTGCCGCCGTGGCCACTCCGGGTGAGATCGAGCCGGTTCCGACCACGGATCGCCGTGTCGGTTCGCTCACCACGGCGGTGTGGGCCATGATCCACGGAGCCCGGATCGTCCGGGTGCACGACGTGCAGGCCACGGTCCGTGCCGCGCGGGCCCTGGCCTGACGGGTCCCCCGGGCAGGAGGTAGGAGATGGCGAAGGGCAAGTGGGCGCAGGGCATCAAGCCACGCCACTTCGTCTGGGTCATCCAGGACCAGCTCGCGATCTGCGAGCGCCCCGGCGGCTTCGGGGCCAACCACCGCAAGGTGCGGCGGCAGGAAGAGATCATCTGGATCCGTGAACAGGGGTTCGACCTGGTCGTCTCGGTCGCCCCCGGCCCGCTCAACCTCCACAACTACGACGAGCTGGGCGTGAGCTGGTCGCACTGGCCGTTCCCGCACCACGACCACCTGCCCCGCTTCCTCGACGAGCGCTACACCGAGCTGCGCAACCACCTGGCGGCGGGCCACCGGCTGATCGTCCACGGCGAGGAGATCAACGAGCGGCTGATCGGCTTCCTGGCCGGCTACCTCGTCTGGACCGACATGGTCCCCGAGCCGCCCCGTGCCATTGCCGTGGTGGAGCAGATCACCGGGCGCCAGGTCGGCGCGGAGGGCCGCGTCATCGTGGGTGACGCCGTGCGGCTCGCCGAGGCCCGCTGACGCCGGCAGGACGAGGGAGCACGAGCGTGTCGGACGTCATCGAACTCCGTGGGCTGCGGCTGGTCGCCGTGGTCGGCGTGCTCCCCGAGGAACGGGAGCGGGCCCAGCCGCTCGAGCTCGACCTGGACCTGTCGGTCGACCTCTCGGACGCCGGCATCACCGACGACCTGGCCGACACCGTCGACTACGGGGCCGTCTGCGCCACGGTGGAGTCGGTCGTGCGGACGGCCCAGCCCCTGCTCCTCGAGGCCCTGGCCGAGCGGGTCGCCGCCGAGGTGCTGAGTCTCGACGGCCGGATCTCCTCCCTCACCGTCGCCCTGCGCAAGCTGCGGCCGCCCGTGCCCCAGGACCTGGCGTCCTCGGGCGTGCGGGTGACCCGGATCCGGTGAGGGTCTTCCTGTCGCTCGGGTCCAACCTGGGCGACCGCATGGAGCACCTGCGCCAGGGGGTCGAGTCGCTCCCGGGGCTGGTCGCCGTGTCGCCGGTCTACGAGACCGCACCGGTGGGCGGCCCGGAGCAGGACGCCTTCTTGAACATCGTGGCCGAGCTCGACGTCGACCTGGACCCCTACGAGCTCCTGGGGCTGTGCCACCGGATCGAGTCGGCGGCGCAGCGGGTGCGCGACGTGCGCTGGGGCCCGCGGACCCTGGACGTCGACATCATCTGGATGGACGGCGTGGAGATGGACACCGAGCGCCTGACCGTCCCCCACGCCCGCTGGAAGTCCCGACGGTTCGTCCTGGCCCCCATGCGGGACCTGGCCCCGGACCTGGTGTCGGCCCAGGACGTCGAGCAGGCCGAGGGCACCGTCAAGGTGGTCGCGGACTGGTGAGCACCGGGCCGGGCACCCCGACGGGCGTGCCACGGGTGCGGGTCGTCGGGCCCGGCCGGGCCGGCACCTCGCTGGCCGCCGCACTCACCTCGGTCGGCTGGACGGTCGACGTGTGGGCCCGTGACGAGCCGGTGGCGGCCGCGGCGTCGGGGACCGACCTGCTGCTCCTGTGCGTGCCGGACACCGCCGTGGCCCAGGTCGCGTCGGAGGTGCGGCCCGACCCGGGCACCGTCGTGGCCCACGTCGCCGGCGCCCTGGGGCTCGACGTCCTGGCCCCGCACCCCCGGCCCGGCGCGCTCCACCCGCTGGTGTCGATGCCGAGCACCGAGGTGGGTGCCCAGCGGCTGGTGGGTGCGTGGTTCGCCACGGCCGGCGACCCGCTCGTGCAGCAGGTGGTGACGGCCCTCGGGGGCCGGTCCGTGGAGGTGGCGGACGACGACCGCGTCGCCTACCACGCCGCCGCAGCCATCGCCTCCAACCACCTGGTGGCGCTGCTCGGCCAGGTGCAGCGGGTGGCGGACCAGGTCGGCGTGCCCCTCGAGGCCTACCTGGACCTGGTGCGCGGCGGCGTGGAGTCGGTAGCCGTCCTGGGACCCGCCGCCGCCCTCACCGGCCCGGTGGCCCGCGGCGACGTGGACATGGTCCGGCGGCACCTGGCTGCCCTGCCGGCGTCCGAGCGCGCCGCCTACCGGGCCCTGGCGCTGGAGGCGGCGTCGCTGGTGGGCCGGGAGCAGGAGTTCGCGTTCCTGCGCGCGCCCTAGCCACGGGCGCGCGGGACCGACCTGACTGGGGAGGCAGGGCGGTCCCGGTGGGGAACCGGGTCCCCGGGTGCGCTGGGGGCGACCCGGGAACCCGAGGTTCCCGCACGACCCCGCCGTCGCCGGCGGAGCGGGCGGGCCCGACTTCCGCCGTGAGGCCGGGCCCGTGCCACGAGTGTGCGCGCCGGCGCGTCCGATCGGGAATGGGCAGAAGTTCCTGCGTAGGCTCTGCGCCCTGTGGAGCCCCGACCATGATCACCGTCACCACGGCGTCGGAACTGCGTGACGTGCTGACCGCCGAGCGGCGGGCCGGCGGCACGGTCGGGTTCGTCCCCACGATGGGCTACCTGCACCCCGGGCACGCCTCGTTGGTGGCGCGCGCCGCGGCCGAGTGCGACTCGGTCGTCGCCAGCGTGTTCGTCAACCCGCTGCAGTTCGCTGCGGGCGAGGACCTCGACACCTACCCGCGCGACCCCGAGGGCGACGCCCGCACGCTCGAGGCGGCCGGCGGCGACGTCATGTTCCTGCCCCACGAGGACGAGATGTACCCGGGCGGCCGCTCAGCCATGCTGACCAGCGTCGCGGTGTCCGGCCTGTCGGCACGGTGGGAGGGTGCGGCACGGCCCGAGCACTTCGCCGGCGTGTGCACCGTGGTCGCCAAGCTGTTCCACCTGGTGGGGGAGTGCCGGGCGTACTTCGGGGAGAAGGACTGGCAGCAGCTCGCCGTGGTGGCGCGCATGGTCGAGGACCTCTCGTTCCCCGTGGACGTGGTGGGCTGCCCGGTCGTGCGTGAGCCCGACGGCCTGGCCATGAGCAGCCGCAACGTCCGGCTGGCCCCGGCGGAGCGCGCCGCTGCGCCGGTCGTCCACCGGGCACTGCGCGCCGGCGCCGACCTGGTCGCCGACGGCGAGGCCGACGCGGGTGCCGTGCGCCGGGCCATGGCCGCCGTCGTGGCTGAGGTGCCGGCGGCGACCGTCGACTACCTGGAGCCGGTCGACCCGCGGACGCTGGAGCCGGTGGACCGGACCGACCGTCCCGTCCGGCTGATCGCCGCCGTGCAGTTGGGGTCGGTCCGGCTCCTCGACAACGTGGGTGCTGCGCCAGGAGGGACCGCATGACCGACGAGCCGCTCGACCTGCTGGTCCTGGGGTCCGGCGTGGCAGGGCTGTCCGCCGCCGTGCGGGCCGCCAGCCGCTTCGGCCTGCGCACCGGCGTCCTGACCAAGTCGCGCCTGGACCAGGCCACCACGCGCTGGGCCCAGGGCGGCGTGGCCGCCGCGCTGGGCGGCAACCCCGAGGAGCTCGACGAGCACCTGGCCGACACGCTGGCGGCGGGCGCCGGCCTGTGCGACACGGAGGCCGTGCGCGTGCTGGTGGACGAGGGTCCGCGCCGCGTCGAGGAGCTGATCGCGCTCGGGGCGGAGTTCGACCGCGACGAGCGCGGCAACCTGGAGCTCGCCCGCGAGGGCGGCCACTCCGTCGCCCGCGTCGTGCACGCCGGCGGCGCCGCCACCGGCGCCGAGATCGAGCGCACGCTGGTGGACGCCGTACGGCTCACCGCCGCGTCGTTGCACGAGAACACCTTTGCCCTCGACCTGGTGGTGGAGGACGGACGGTGCGTCGGCGTGGAGGCGGTGGACGCCGCCGGCCAGACCCACGTCGTCCGGGCCCGGCACGTCCTGCTCGCCACCGGCGGCGCCGGGCAGCTCTTCTCGGTGACCACCAACCCGCCCGTCGCCACCGGCGACGGCGTGGCCATGGCGCTGCGCGCCGGGGTGGCCGTGGCCGACCTGGAGTTCTTCCAGTTCCACCCCACCGCCCTCGCCCTGCCCGGCATCCCCCGGCCGCTCCTGAGCGAGGCGCTCCGCGGCCACGGCGCGCTCCTCCGCGACCAGGACGGCGAGCGCTTCGTCGACGAGCTCCTGCCCCGCGACGTCGTGTCCCGGGCCATCCACGCCAAGATGCTCGAGCAGGGCACGGACCACGTGTGGCTCGACGCCACCGTGCTCGAGGACTTCGCCGAGCGGTTCCCCACCATCAACGCCGACCTGGCCCGCGCCGGCCTGGACCCGCGCACCGACCTGCTGCCCGTGGCCCCGGCCGCGCACCACCAGTGCGGCGGCATCGTCACCGACCTGGTCGGCGCCACGACGCTGCCCGGGCTGTGGGCCGCGGGGGAGACGGCGTGCAGCGGCGTGCACGGCGCCAACCGGCTGGCGTCCAACTCGTTGCTCGAGGGCATGGTGTTCGGCCCCCGCGCCGTCGAGGCCATCGCCGAGGGGATCGGGGGGCCCGAGCCCAGCGGGGTCATGCGGCCGCTCATGGGCGTGGCCGACCGGATCGGGGCGCGCCCCACCCGGGAGGTGGTCGACGTCCCGACCGGCGTGACCACCGGGACCGACGCCGCGGCGCTCCGGCTGGACCTCCAGCGCACCATGTTCCGGCTCGCCGGCGTCCAGCGGACGGCGGACGGTCTGGCGGAGTGCGCCGACCTGCTGGACCGGGCGATGGCCCGGGCCGGCGGGGTCTCGTCCCAGGACCCCGCGCTCGCCGAGGTCGCCAACCTGGCGCTGGTCGGCCGGGTCCTGGTGGCGGCCGCGGCCGAGCGCACCGAGAGCCGCGGCACCCACAGCCGCCTCGACCACCCTGACACCGACCCCGGCATGGCCGTGCGGCTCATGTCGCGTGCCACACTCGCGTCGTGACCGACACCGACTGGCTCCACCCACCGATGACCGAGGTCCGCCCGCTCGTCGAGCGGGCGCTGGCCGAGGACCAGGCCCCGCTGGGCGACCTGACGTCGTCGCTGCTCGAGCCCCGGACCATCGAGTACCGGTTCGTGTCGCGCGGGACGGGCCGTCTGGCGGGCACCCGCTGCGCCGGCGAGACCTTCCGGCAGGTCGACCGGTCGGTCGAGCTGGCGTGGACGCTGGACGAGGGCGCCGAGCTCGAGCCCGGCACGGTCTTCGGCGTGGTGCGCGGCCCGGTCGGCCCGATCCTGACCG
>CAIYXG010000035.1 GCA_903930035.1 uncultured Actinomycetes bacterium
CCGTCCGCAGGGGCGCTGCGGCCGGCCGGCTGCCGCCGTCGTCCCGCCCTGCTCGCCGACCTCGGACCTGAAGTAGTTGCGCCATCAACGAACCCTACCAAGGGATGTTTTGCTGCTCAACTAGTTCGGCAGGAGCATCGTGCCACGCCGGCAGTTCCCGTGCCCGACGGACCGGCTGCTAGGACTGCGCCGTGACTACCGTGCTGCTCGCGACCTCCACGGGCGTCTGGGACGACGACGTCGACGCGGCCCCTCTCACCCGCGCGTGCCGCGACGTCGGCCTGGACGCGCGGCCCGCCGTGTGGGACGACCCCTCGGTCGACTGGGCGTCGGCCGACCTGGTGCTGGTGCGCTCCACGTGGGACTACGTGCCCCGTCGCGACGAGTTCCTGGACTGGGCCGACCGCGCGGGGGCGTGCACACGCCTGGCCAACGACCCGGCGGTGCTCCGGTGGAACACCGACAAGCGCTACCTGGGCGACCTGGACCGCGCCGGCGTCCCGGTGGTCCCGACCGGGTTCCTCCTGCCCGGTGCGCACGGCGACGGCCTGGCGTCCGACCTGGCGGCGCTGGCCGGGGACGGGGAGTTCGTCGTGAAGCCCACGGTCTCGGCCGGGTCCAAGGACACCGCCCGCTACCGGCCCGAGGACCTGGACGACGCCACGACCCACGCCGCCCTCCTGCTCGGGCAGGGCCGGCCGGTCATGGTGCAGCCCTACCAGCACGCCGTCGACACGGCGGGCGAGGCCGGCCTGGTGCTGCTCGACGGCACCCTCAGCCACGCCTTCACCAAGGGGCCGCTGCTGACCGTCGGCGGCGGGCCCGTGCCGGGGCTCTACGCGCCAGAGGAGATCTCGCCGCGCACGCCGACGGCCGCCGAGGAGGCGGTGGCGACGGCTGCGGCGGCGCACCTGCGGGAGCGGTTCGGCGCCGCACCGCCGCGGTACGCACGGGTGGACATGCTCCCCGGTGACGACGGTGCGCCCCGAGTGCTCGAGCTGGAGCTCACCGAGCCGTCGCTGTTCCTGTGGACGGACCCTGCGGCACCGGCCCGGGTCGCTGCGGCGGTCGCCCGCTGGGCCACCGCCTGAGGTCAGCCCTCGTCGTCGCCGCCGCCCGAGGCGGCCCGCCGGCGACGGACCCCGGCCGCGTAGGCGGTGACGCCGCCGGCGACAGCACCCACCACGGCCGCGACCAGGACCGGGGACGGACCGCCCCCGTCATCCTCGCCGGACGACGGCGGGGCCGTCGTGGCCGGAGCCGGTTCCGGGGTCGCGGTGGTCGACGGCGCCGAGGAGGACCCGACCGTCCCGGCCGTCCCTGCCACCGAGACCTGCGTGGTCGCGGTGGCGGGCGGCTCGACCGAGGTCACGCGGAGCGTCCAGTTGCCGGGCGCCGGGACCGGGACCACCCCGGTGTACTGCCCCTCGGGCCCGCTCGCCGTCAGCGTGACCGGCGTGAAGTCGGCGCCGGCCACGCCCTCCCGCTCGCCCACGACGGTCACGGTCGCGTCGTCGGCCGGGTGGCCGTCGGCCACGAAGCTGAGCTGGACCGTGACCTTCACCGACGCGCCGTCGGCCTGCGGCTCCGTGGCCAGGACCTCCAGGGTGCCGGCGCCGCCGTGCGCGGCGGCAGGACCGGCGACGACGGCCAGACCCAGGAGACCGGCCAGGAGGGCCACCACGGCGGTCACGGCACGTCGGAGCGGCGACGGAACTTGGTTCATGGGATGGGTACCTCGATGCTTGCGTCGGCGGGTTCTCCCTTGACGACGACGATAAACCGGAAGGTCCAGCGCCCGGGCGACAGGTCGACCGCCGGCGAGGTGACGTGGCTCGCCGTGATGGTCGTCAGCGGGACACGGCGGGGCGCCACCGACCCCGTCGACACCTTCAGCTCCACGGCGTCGACCGGAGTCGGCGCCCCTGCGGCGTCGGTGAAGTAGACGTGGACCTGGTTCGGTCCGGCCGAGGCGGGCGTCACCTGCACGGAGACCGTGGTGGGACCGGCGGTGGCGACCTTCTCGACGGGCCGGACCACCGACTCCACCGGCGGCCGGACGTCGACCAGCACCGCGGTCACGGCCAGCACGGCGGCCCCCACCAGCACCTCGGCCCGCATGCTGGCCAGCAGCCCGGCCACTGCCCGGGCGCGGTCGGCCAGCCACGAGCGGTGGAACCACCCCATGCCCAGGAGCACCAGCACCCCGACGGCCTTGACCATCAGCAGCTTGCCGCCCGAGGTCTGCGTGAGCGCCGCCCAGGACTGGGTGATCCACCAGCCGCGCACGAGGCCCGTGACCACGGCGAGCGGTGCGGCGACCAGGGCCATGCGGCTGTAGGCCCGGGCCCGGACGGCCAGCGCCGGCGGCCCGGCGTCGGCCCACGTGAGCACCAGCACCGCCA
>CAIYXG010000036.1 GCA_903930035.1 uncultured Actinomycetes bacterium
CCCGGCCGTCTTCTCGGGGTCGTTGTGGTACTCGAACCGGGCCTCGGACTCGAAGTAGACCGTGCCGGACTCGCCGGCCGGGACCTCGTTCCCGTCCTCGTCGAGGATGTGCAGCACGCCGCTCACGGCCTGGCCCACCGAGCCGGGGTGGGCCAGCCAGCCCTCGGAGTTCGTGTAGACGAACCCGTTCCCCTCGGTGCCGGCGTAGTACTCGTGGAGGACCGGGCCCCACCAGTCGATCATCGCCCGCTTCACCTCGACCGGACAGGGGGCCGCCGCGTGCACGGCGACCTGCAGGGACGAGACGTCGTAGCGCTCCCGCACCTCGGCGGGCAGCTTGAGCATCCGCACGAACATGGTGGGGACGAACTGCCCGAAGGTGACGCGGTGCTCCCCGACGAGCCGCAGCGCGTCCTCGGCGTCGAACCGCTCCATGACCACCACCGTGCCGCCGGCGCGCTGGACGTTCATCGAGAAGCGCAGGGGGGCGGCGTGGTAGAGCGGTGCGGGGGAGAGGTAGACGGTCTCCTCGTTGGCGCCGAACAGGCCGACGACGAGCAGGTAGATCACGCCGGGGGTCCCGAGCGGCACCTCGCGCATCGGCGGCTTGACGCCCTTGGGCCGTCCGGTGGTGCCCGACGAGTAGAGCATGTCCTCGCCCTCGACCAGCCCGGCGGGCTCGTCGTCGGGCTGGGCGGCGAGGGCGTCCTCGACCGGCGCGTAGCCGTCGAGGGGGCCGCCCAGGGAGAACCGGTGCTCGACGCCGGGCGTGCTCGCCGACAGCGGTGCGGCCAGGTTCGCCAGGTGCTCGGAGAGCACCAGGACCCGGGCGCCGCAGTCGTCGACGACGTAGGCGGCCTCCTCGGCGGAGAGCCGCGTGGAGAAGGCGGTGTAGTAGAGCCCCGCGTAGTGGGCGCCCCACGCGAGCGGCAGGAACATCGGTCCGTTCTCCATGCCGAGCGCCACGTGGTCGCCGGGGCGGAGGCCCAGGGAGCGCAGCAGGTGGGCGAACTGGCACGCGGTCCGGTGCAGCTCTCCGTAGGTGACGACGGTGCCGGAGCCGGCCATGACGACCGCCGCCCGGTCGGGGGCGGAGGCGGCGAAGGTGCCTGGGTAGTGACGCTCGTCCATGAGGGCTGAACCTAGTGGTGGGCGCGTTAGCGTCCTGCGCATGGCCGACACTCCGACCGCCCCCGCCGCCCCGACCACCGACACCGACGAGGACCGCGTCCGGCGGCTCTGCGACGAGCTCCTCGCCGAGTGCCCGCCCGACTCGGTCACCGAGCAGCAGTTCCTCGAGGCCCAGTACGACAAGGGTCTCGCCTGGGTGCAGTTCCCGGAGGGCCGGGGCGGCCTCGGCCTGAGCCCCCGGTTCCAGAAGACGGTGGTCGAGGTGCTCGGCCGGGCCGGCGCCCCGATCGGCGGGGCCAAGAACCCCATCGGGTACGGCATGTGCGCCCCGGCCGTCGTCGTGCACGGGACCGACGAGCAGCAGCAGCTCCTGCGTCCGCTGTTCTCCAACGAGCACATCTGGTGCCAGCTCTTCAGCGAGCCCGGGGCCGGCTCGGACGTCGCGTCGCTGGCGGCGAAGGCCGAGCGGGACGGGGACGAGTGGGTCGTCAACGGCCAGAAGGTCTGGACGACGCTGGCGCACATCTCCCGCTACGGGCTGCTGATCGCCCGGACGGACCCCGAACAGGTCAAGCACAAGGGCATCACGGCGTTCGTGGTCGACATGGAGGCGCCCGGGGTGGAGGTCCGGCCCCTCCGGCAGATGACGGGCGAGGCCGAGTTCAACGAGGTGTACTTCACCGACGTCCGGATCCCGGACTCGATGCGGCTCGACGCCGTCGGCGAGGGGTGGCGCGTGTCGATCACCACCCTCATGAACGAGCGGGTGTCCATCGGCGGCGGCACGCCCCCGCGCGGCTCGGGCCCGGTCCGGCACCTGGTGGAGCTGTGGCAGAAGTCGGGCCGGTCCGACGCCGTCCAGCGCGACCAGGTCACCCAGCTCTGGATGCAGGCCGAGGTGAACCGCCTCACCAACCTGCGGGCCGCGCAGAACCGCAAGGCGGGCACGCCCGGCCCCGAGGGCTCGGTGGCGAAGCTGGCGATGGCCGAGCTCAACAAGAAGATCTACGAGATGTGCATGGACCTCCTCGGCCCCGAGGGGATGCTGTACGAGAGCTACACGATGAGCCGCCCGCGCCACGCGCTGTTCACCGACGACCTGCACAAGAACTTCCTCCGCGCCCGGGCCAACTCGATCGAGGGCGGCACGTCGGAGGTGCTGCGGAACATCCTCGGCGAGCGGGTGCTGGGCCTGCCCGGCGACGTGCGCGTGGACAAGGACCGCCCGTGGAACGAGGTCCCGCGCTCGTAGGCGTGACGCCGTAGCGTGGGGCCATGCCCCGCCGCACCAAGATCGTCGCCACCGTCGGCCCTGCCTCCGAGTCCCCGGAGGTCCTGCGCCGCATGGTCGAGGCCGGGATGGACGTCGCCCGGCTGGGCCTGGCGCACGGGAGCCTGGACGAGTCGGTCGCCCGGTTCCGGGCCGTGCGCGCGGCCGCGGCCGAGGTCGGCCGGCCCATCGGCATCCTGGTCGACCTTCCCGGTCCCAAGGTCCGTCTGGCGTCGTTCGGCGAGGAGGCGGTCACGCTGGCCACCGGCAGCGAGGTGCTCCTCGTGCCGGGCCAGGAGCGGTCGGTGGTCGGCTCGCTCGGCGTCGACTACGAGCGGCTCCTCGAGGACGTCCACCCCGGCGACCTGCTGGCGGTCGGCGACGGCTCGGTGTCGCTCCGGGTGGAGCAGGTCGACGGGGACCGCGCCCGGGCGACCGTCACCTACGGCGGTGTCGTCCAGGGGCGGCCCGGGCTGCACGTCCCCTCGGACCGGCTGGGGATCCACGCCCCGACCCCCGACGACCTGGCGAAGCTCGACGCCTTCCTCGAGCTGGGCGTCGACATCGTGGCGCTGTCGTTCGTGCGGAGCGCTGCCGACCTGCGCCAGCTCGGGGTCGAGCCGCACCCCCGGGGGCCGCTGGTGGTCGCCAAGATCGAGACCCGGGCCGC